>NZ_JAGLEJ010000019.1 GCF_023145115.1 Algiphilus sp. | reverse complement strand
CAGGGAAGGCCGGGCCGGGACCACGTGCCACGGAAGGCAACGGAAGCGCCAATGATTCAAGCCATCGTGACGGATATCGAAGGCACCACAACCTCCATAGCCTTCGTCCACGACACCCTTTTCCCGTACGCCCGCGAGCGCATGCGGACCTTCCTGCGCGCCCGTGCCGCGGACAGTGACGTCGCCGAACAGATCGCGGCGGTGGTCGCCGAGAGCGGCTGTGCCGCCGAGCCGGATGCGGTCGCCGACGAGCTGCTGCGCTGGATGGATGCCGACCGCAAGGCGACGCCGCTGAAGGCCCTGCAGGGCATGATCTGGGCGCAGGGCTACGCCGACGGCAGCCTGCAGGGCCACGTCTATCCGGACACGGCACCGTGGCTGCGCCGCTGGCACGAGCGCCGGCTGGCCCTCTACGTCTACTCGTCGGGCTCGGTGGCGGCGCAGAAGCTGATCTTCGGGCACTCGCTGGACGGCGACCTCACGCCGCTGTTCAGCGGCTACTTCGATACGCGCATCGGCGGCAAGAAGGACCCCGAGGCCTACGCCGCGATCACCCGCGAGCTGGACCGCCCGGCCGGCGCGATCCTGTTCCTGTCGGATGTCGGCGCCGAGCTCGACGCGGCGGCCGCCGCCGGCATGCAGACCTGCCAGCTGCTGCGCGACGACACCGCCGTCCCGGCGCCCGCGCACGTGCAGGCGGGCAGCTTCGCCGAGGTCGACGAGCGCTTCAGGCTGAGTTGAGATCGCGCCCCAGGCTGGTGGCGCGCACGCCGTCGCCCAGCCAGTGCCGGGCGGGCTGCTCCAGCGCCGCCGGGGCGGGGAGCGTGGTGTGGAAGCGATGGGTGGGCACGGCGTCCGGCGGTGCGGCGAGGCCGTGCGCCTCGAGCAGTCGTGCGGTCTGCCGGGCCACTGCCGGCGCCGGGTCGATGAGCGCCATGCCGGGGCCGCACAGGGGCGCGATCAGGTGCTTGACGAGCGGATAGTGCGTGCACGCCATCACCAGGACATCCGCGTCGGCGTCGCGCATCGGTTCGACGAAGCCTTCCAGCAGCGCCGTCAGCGCCGCGTCGGGCATGCAGCGCTCGATGGCATCGACCAGCCCCGGGCAGCCCTGCGCGACGATGCGCATGTCCCGGGCGTGCCGTGCCACCGTGCCGCGATAGAGCTCGCCGGCGAGCGTGGCGGGCGTGGCCAGCACGCCCGCGACCCGGCGCCGCGACTGCGCGGCGGCCGGCTTGATCGCCGGCTCCATGCCGACGAAGGGAACGTCGGGCCAGGCGCGGCGCAGGTGCTGCAGCGCTGCCGCCGATGCCGAGTTGCACGCCACCACGATGAGCTTGCAGCGCGCCGCCATCAGGAAGCGCACCACGCGCAGCGACAGCGTCAGTATCTCCTGTGCCGGGCGCGGCCCGTAGGGCACGTGTGCCTGATCGGCGACGTACACGCACGATTCGGCGGGAAGTCGGGCGGCGATCTCCCGCCAGACCGACAGTCCCCCGATACCCGAGTCGAAGATGCCGATCGGGCGCGCGTCGCCCGGTGCGCTCATCCGCCGAGCTGATCCACCCAGGACGCGTCGGGGTCGCCGATCACGACGAAGCCGGGGTTCAGCAGGGTGTCGCGCTGGTTGTAGCGCATGGGTGTCATCTCCGGCAGCGTGGCGACGCGCGCACCGGCGATCTCGGCGACACATTGACCGGCACCGGTGTCCCACTCGCTGGTCGGGCCGGTGCGCGGATAGAGGTCGGCGGCGCCCTCCGCCACCAGGCAGAACTTCAGCGAGCTGCCCGTGCTGACGGCATCGTGCGCCGGCAGCTTCGCCAGCAGCGCCTGCAGGGCCTCGTCCTGGTGCGAGCGGCTGACCACGAAGGCGGGGCGCTCCGGTGCGCGGCGCGTGCCGATGGGGCGGCGCCCCTCGCTGTCGTCGCGGAAGGCGCCGATGCCGGCGGCGGCCAGGTAGGTGGCGCCCAGCGCGGGCGCGTGCACCACACCCAGGACCGGCTGGCCGGCATCGATGAGCGCGATGTTCACCGTGAACTCGCCGTTGCGGTTGATGAACTCCTTGGTTCCGTCGAGTGGATCGACCAGCCAGAAGCGTTCCCAGCTGCGGCGGTCCTCGGACTCCGCGTCGGTGCCTTCCTCGGACAGGATGGGCAGCTCCGCATCGAGAGCCCGCAGGCCCGCCGAGATGATCCGGTGGGCGGCAAGGTCGGCCTGGGTCAGTGGCGAGTCGTCGGCCTTGTTCTCGACGTCGAAATCGGTGTTGTAGACCGACAGGATGGCGTTGCCGGCATCGCGGGCGATGTCCTGCACGGCGTGCAGGAGCTGCTCGTTGATCATGGAGGAAGCTCGGAAAGTGCAGGCCGTATGATAGAAGCATGGTCGACACACTGCCCTGGGACGCGATCGACGACGTGCTGCTCGACATGGACGGCACGCTCCTCGACCTCGCCTTCGACAATCATTTCTGGCAGGAGCTGCTGCCCGACCGGCTGGCGCGCGCGCGCGGCGTCGACGTGGATGCCGCGCGCGCCGAGCTCGAGCCGGTGTTCCGCGCCAAGCTCGGCAGTCTGGACTGGTACTGCATCGACTTCTGGACGCGCCACACCGGGCTCGACATCGCCGCGCTGAAGCGCGAGGTTGCCGCCGGTGTGCGCCTGCTGCCCGAGACGCTGGACGTCCTCGACGCGCTGGCGGCCCGCGGCAAGCGTCTCTGGCTGGTGACCAACGCGCACCCCGAGACTCTCGCCATCAAGCTCGAGCGCGCGCCCATCGCCGCCCGGTTCCACCGCATCGTCAGCTCGCACGATCTGCGCGCGCCCAAGGAGCACGCCGCATTCTGGGAGCGGCTGCACGCACGCCATCCCTTCGACCGGCGCGCGGCGCTGATGGTGGATGACTCCGAACCGGTGCTGCGCGCGGCCGGTGATTTCGGGGTCGCGCATCTGGTGGCGGCAGCGTGGCCCGACCGCAGCCGACCGGCGCGCGCGCCGGCCGGCTTCCATGCGGTCACCACCCTCGACCAGCTGCTCGGAGGCGTCTAGCGGCGCGCCTTCGGCCCGGCACGACGGGCGTTTGCATTGTTCTTGCAAGGGTTGTGAGACCCGACCCGATCAAGGATGCTCCCGATGCCGATGTTCCGAACCGCCGTGCTCCTCCCGTGCGCGCTTGCGCTGGTCGCGTGCGGGGGCGGCTCGGGCTCCCTGGGCAGCGACAATGTCGACACCCCGGAGCAGTACGTGTTCGACAGCGTGTTCGTCCCCGGCGAGAGTTCGGTGGTCTACCGCGAGGCGGTCTGCCATCAGACGCTGATCGTCGCCCTCGCCGGGGCCGTGCGCGATCTGCAGGCGATCGGCGGCGCGGCGTATCGCAGCGATGCCATCCCTTACTTCGACGATACCGGCGGTGAAATCGCGCAGCGTGACGTGGCGGCGATCCTCGGGCTCGACGCGCCGGTGCCGGCGCCGGCCGCGACGATCGGCGCGCTCTGCGAAGGGCGCGCCCTGGCCGATGCCTTCGCCGGCAGCGCGCCGGCAGTGGAACATCGCGACTGGAACACCGCCTTCGAGGGCGCCGCCGGTTACGCGAGCGCGCGGGTCTTCCTCGAGGATCTGGTGGCGCGCGCGTCCGAGCAGGCGGCGAGCGGCAGCGGCGCGCTGGATGCGCCCCATTACGTGTCGCCCGGGGGCATCGACTATGCGCAGCTGATCGCATCCTTCCTGCAGGGCGCGGTGGCCTATTCGCGCGGCGTCGATGGTCATCTCGGCGACGACGTGTCCGGCAGCGGCCTGCGCGCGCCCTTCGAGCGCTCGGGCGAGGCGCCGTTCGCGGTGCTGGAGCACGAGTGGGATCTCGCCTTCGGCTATTTCGGCGCCGCGCGCGCCTACGGCGACCGCAGCTATGCCGCCAATCGCGAGCGCGCGATCGACGACAACGGCGACGGCGTGCTCGACGTCGTGTCGGAGCTCAACTTCGGCGCGGCGCGCAGTGCCGCCGCCCGCGATGATCGGGTCGCGCTGCTGGCACCGACCAACTTCTCCGGCCGCGCGTTCAGCGGGTTCCTGCTCGGCCGTTCCATCCTGACCGCCGGCGCGTCATCGGTGTCCGAGCTCGAGCAGACCCGCCTCAGTGCCCTCTTCCTGGCGCGTGACACCCTCGTCGAGAGCTGGGAGCGCACCATCGCGGCGAGTGTCATCCACGAGATCAACAACCTCCTCGCGGCGATGGATGCCATCGGCAGTGACGACTTCACCATCGCGGCACTGGCGCGCGCCTTCTCCGCGATGAAGGGGCTCGCGCTGGGCCTGCAGTTCAATCCCGATTCGCCGGTGCTGGCCCCGCTGGGGACCGGCAGCAGCACGTCACGCTTCCAGCGGTTGCACGCGCTGATCGGTGATGCACCACCCTGCGATGCATCCCAGTGCGTCGACGAGCGCGATTATCGCGACGACCTGATCGAAGCCCGCGGCCTGCTGGAATCGGTCTACGCGTTCAACGCCGACGCTGTGCTCGCCTGGTAGTACCACGCGGCCCCGGCGGGCCGGTGCCGCGCCGCTCGGCTCGTGCCTGTGCGCACGCGACGCGGTCGGGTATCGTGTCGTCCGATGGGGGAGACGACCGGACACTTCGCCGAGGCGTGTGGCCATCGGGCGCAGGCGCGCGGCTTCACGCTGCTCGAGCTGATGATCGTGGTGACGGTCGTCGGCATCCTGGCCGCGATCGCCATCCCGGCCTATCAGAACTACGTGGTCCGCGCGAAGGTGTCCGAGGGATTCGCCTTCGCTTCCGCGGCCAAGGCTGCCGTGGCCGAAGCCTGGATCGTCGACGGGCGCCTGCCGGAGAGCAATGCGGAAGCGGGGCTCTCGGAGCCGGACGTGCTCGGCGGGAATCACGTTCGCTCGGTAGAGGTGCTGGAGGGTGGTGTCATCCGCATCACCTTCGGCGTGCGACCCATAAGGGATGAAACCGTGACGCTCTCCCCGGAGCCCACTGGCGGCTCCATCCGGTGGCGTTGCGCCGCGAGTCTGCCGGCGCACTACCTGCCCGCGGCGTGCCGGGGCGGCGCCGGAGCAGCGCCCGGCGGCGGCGCGGGCGGTGGCAGCGGCGGCGGATCGGGCGGCGGCGGAAGCGGTGGTTCCGGCGGTGGCAGTGGCGGCGGTGGTTCGGGCGGCGGCGGCAGCGGTGGTGCCGGTGGTGGCAGTGGCGGCGGCGGTTCGGGCGGCAGCGGAAGCGGCGGCGCCGGCGGTGGCAGCGGCGGCGGTGGATCGGGCGGCAGCGGAAGCGGCGGTGCCGGTGGTGGCAGTGGCGGCGGCGGCGGCGGATCGGGCGGCGGCGGAAGCGGCGGCGCCGGCGGTGGCAGCGGTGGCGGTGGATCGGGCGGCGGCGGAAGCGGCGGCGCCGGCGGTGGCAGCGGCGGCGGTGGATCGGGCGGCGGCGGAAGCGGCGGTGCCGGCGGTGGCAGCGGCGGCGGTGGACCGGGCGGCAACGGAAGCGGCGGTGCCGGCGGTGGCAGCGGCGGCGGTG
>NZ_JAGLEJ010000018.1 GCF_023145115.1 Algiphilus sp. | reverse complement strand
TCTGGTTGACGCTGCGTCCGCCGCCACCGTGAAGGGCCACGACCAGCGGACGCGGCGCCGCGTCGCGGAAGCCGTCGGGCACGTACAGGGTGTAGGCACGGCGGTCGCCGTCATGATCCACCCCCCGCGCGATCAGCGAACCGGATACCGTCACCGCCAGCCGGGCGGCCTCTCCGGCGTAGGTGGCCTCGATCAGCGCCTCGCCGCGCGCGAGGGGCGTGGCGATGCCATCGGCATCGATCGCGACCACCGCCGGGTCGAGCGAGAGCCAGTCCGCCGCTTCCCGCAGATACGCCGGGCGCTCGGCACCGGGCGGCCGGTGAACCGCCCAGAGCGCCTGGCTCGGATCCACCGAGCCGTTGGCGGGCATGCCCAGCGTCAGCGCGCGCGGCTCGATCTCGAGGGGGCACGGTCCCCCGCACCCCGACGGAGCGGCGCCGTTGTTGCCACCCGAACCGCAACCGATCACGCACAGCGCCCCCAACAGCGGCGCGAGCAGGCGTCGCATCCGGCCATCACTCCTCGGATTCCGGAGCATGATTGAACCACGGTCGCGTTACGGCCGGTGGAAGCGCCGCGGCCGCGCGGCTCAGCACGATGCCGCGGCGGCGTCCATGACCGTCACCAGCCGCGTCAGGAGCGCAGCGTTGGCGGCCGCCGCGAAGCCCATCGGAATGGCGTCCCAGCGCAGCGCGCCGCCGCCGGGATCGCGCACGGTGCCGCCGGCCTCGGCGATGACCAGGGCCGGCGCGGCGAAATCCCAGATCCTGCCGCCGCGCAGATTGAGATAGGCCCCGGTGACCCCGCGCAGCAGTGCGAGCGTGCTCGACGCCGAGCAGGCCGTGCAGCGGGCGGTGCGCACCGTGCGCGTGACCGCCCGCAGGCGGTCCCAGTCGGCATCGTCGAGGCGGGCGTTGATCTCGAGACCGAGCACGATATCCGCCGGGTCCGCCCCGCAACGCACGCGCACCGGCTCGCCATTGATGCGGCAGCCGGCACCGCGTTCTGCAGCGATGGTGGCGCCGAGCGCCGGCAGATGGATGACCGCCGCCAGCGGCGCCTCGTCGACCAGCGCAACCATCACGCCCCAGTCCGGCGCTCCGGCCGCGAACGGCGCGGTGCCGTCGAGCTCGTCCGCCACGATGCGCGCTCCCGGGCCCGGCGCGCGTTCCGTGCCCTCCTCCGACACGACCGGCACCCCCGGAAGCAGACGCGCGAAGTGCTCGTAGAGAACACCGCCCGATGCGCGATCGGCGGTGGTCACGATCTCGCCGCCGGCCTTCTCGGCGACGCCGAGACCCCGGTCGCGACAGCGCGCCGCCGCCGCACCCGCCGCCTCGGCGGCATGGACGAGGCCGGTGAGCAGCGCCCGATCGCCCGCCGCCGCCACGCTAGTCCCGCCGTCCCGGCTGACAGTGGCCGCTCATCGGAGGCACGCGCCCGCGGCCTCGAGCAGCTCGCGCAGGACGGAGCGGTGGCACAGCGCCTCGGTGGCGCAGTAGCAACCCACCGCGAAATGGGTATCCCGCGACATCGCGGCCAGAAGCGCAATGGCGTGGCGCGCGTCGGGCTGCTTCATCTCGGCACGGTAGCGACGCGCGAAGGTCTTCCACGACGCCTCGGACACCGGCGCGAATGTCTTCAGCAGATTCTCGCTCGGCGCCAGCGTGGGGAACCAGACATCGTAGATGTCGCGGCTGGCGGTCTCGGCCTTCGGTACGCCGCGCGGCGGGCGGCGCACGGCGCCGATGCGGAGTCCCTCGTCATCGAGACGCGGCGTGCCGAGACGGACGATGCGGATGGCCATGCGGGGAGGAGACGACAATTGCAGCCGCCAGCATAGCCGCGGCCGACGCCGTGCTACATCCCGAGCGCTTCGCGCATGCGGGCGACCTCGGCCTCCAGCGCGTCGACCCGCGCCTCGAGCTCGGCGATGGCCTCCTGCTGGCCACCCCGCGCCGGCGCCGCGGCCGGCACCGCCGCCGGCATCTCCGGCTCACCACACAGCAGATGCGCCCAGCGCGCTGCCGACTGGCCGGCGGCGCGCGGCATCTCGCGCACGAAGGGGTCGGGGCCGTCGGCCATGCGCTCGAGCGCGGCGCGCACGCCTTCGGCGTCATCGGGGCCGCCCATCGGCGCGGCGTGGGCGCGCAGCTCGGCCTGGGTCTGCGGTCCGCGCAGCATCAGCGCCACCAGCACGGCGAGCACCGGCTTCGGCAGCAGCGTCTCGTGCTCGAAGCGGTGACGCCACTTGGGTACGCGGCCGCTATCGTCGTCGCGCGTGACCAGCCGCATCTCGACCAGATCGGCCAGCGCGCTGCCGGCTTCGCCCTCGCCGAGCTTCATCGCCGGATGGCGCGCGCTCTTCTGGTTGGCGGCCGCGAGGATGGCGTTGAGCGTCATCGGATAGTAGGCCGGCGTGGTGACGGCCTTCTCCGCAAGGCTGCCGAGGATGCGGGCCTGAACGGGGGTGAGCTGGATCTGCGGCATACGGGTCGATTCTCGAGGAGACGGGCGCCGGCCGCGGCGGAACCCGGAGGACCGCCCGCGGCTAACGGCGGAAGGATAGTGCCTGAGCGCGCGCGGCGATGACGGCACCGCCACTGGCGAAGACCACGCCGGCGATCGTCAGCGGGGTCAGCGGCTCCCCGAGCACCGGCACTGCCAGCAGCGCGCCCGACGCCGGCACGAGCGCCATGAGCACGCCCATGCGCGTCGGCCCCAGACCGGCCACCGCGCGCGCGAACAGGGCCAGCGCCACGATCACCGCGAGGAAGCCCTGGTAACCGCCCTGCAGCAGGACCTCGGACAGCGGTGCATCCGCGATCGCCGAGGGCAGCAGCAGCGCGTGCACGGGCAGGTAGATCAGCGCCGAGAAACAGGCGGTGATGCCCACCGCGTCCCACGGCGCGACCGCCCAGCGCCGCAGCAGCACGGTGAACACCGACCAGCACAGCGAGGCCGCGACGAACAGCGCATCGCCGCGCCAGACGGTGCCGTCACCGAGTCCGGGCGCGATGCCCTCGACGGCGACGCACACCATGCCGCCGGCAATGATCGCGAGACCGAGCGCGCGACCCGGCGAAGGCCGTTCGCCGAGCACGACCATCGCGACCAGTGCCACCAGGAAGGGCATCATGCCGGGCAGCAGCACGGCACCGTGCGCGGCGGGCGCCAGCGCGAAGGCGTGATAGGCCAGCAGTGCGTAGCCGATGCCGCCGCACAGCGCCAGCAGCAGCATGCGCGGCAGCGACGGCAGGCGGTGCCGCACGCGCCACAGCCACGGCGCCATGATCAGCCCGGCACCGGCAAAGCGCAGTGCCGCCAGATCGGTGGGCAGCAGAGTGCCGCGCTCGGAATAGCGCGTCACCAGGATGAACCCGGTCCAGATGGCGACGGCGCCGAAAGCCGCCAGCCAGCTGCCCGGATCGGTCCGTGCCGGCGCGCCGGTGCTCAGACGCCGATCGTGTCCATGATGGCTTCGGCGGCCTCGCGGCCCTCGAAGACCGCCGTGACCACGAGGTCGGAGCCGCGGACCATGTCACCGCCCGCGAAGATCTTCGGGTTGGTGGTCTGGAAGGCGTGGCTGCCGTTCTTGCCGTTGCCGACGAAGATACGGCCGTCCTCGTGCAGCGCCACGTTGTGCTCCGCAAGCCAGTCGCCGGGGCTCGGCCGGAAGCCGAAGGCGATGATGACGTTGTCGCACTCGATGATGCTCTCGGAGCCGGGAACCGGCTCCGGGCGGCGGCGGCCGCGGTTGTCGGGCGCGCCCAGGCGCGTCTCGACCACGCGCACGCCCTCGACGCGCTCGTCGCCGACGATCTCGATGGGCTGCCGGTTGAAGAGGAACTCCACGCCCTCTTCCTTGGCGTTGGCCACCTCGCGCCGCGAGCCGGGCATGTTCTGCTCGTCGCGGCGATACACGCAGTAGACCTCTTCGGCGCCCTGGCGGATGGCGCTGCGCGTGCAGTCCATGGCGGTATCGCCGCCACCCAGGACCGCGACCCGCTTGCCCTCCATGCTGATCCAGTCCGACGGCGCCTTCTCGAAGCCGAGCTGGCGGTTGATGTTGGAGACCAGGTAGGGCAGCGCGTCATGGACGCCGGGCAGCTCCTCGCCCGGGAAGCCGCCCTTCATGTAGGTGTAGGTGCCGGTGCCGAGGAAGACCGCGTCGTACTCGTCGAGCAGCTGCTGCAGGCTGATGTCGGTGCCGACATCGGTGTTGAGGCGGAACTCGACGCCCATGTACTCGAGGATCTCGCGCCGCTTGTGCACGACCTCCTTCTCGAGCTTGAAGGGCGGGATGCCGAAGGTCAGCAGGCCGCCGATCTCCGGGTAGCGGTCGAAGACCACCGCCTGCACGCCGTTGCGCGCCAGCACGTCGGCGCAGCCCAGGCCCGCCGGGCCGGCGCCGATGACGGCCACGCGCTTGCCGGTGGGCTTGACCTTGGACATGTCCGGCCGCCAGCCCTGCTTGTAGGCCTCGTCGGTGATGTACTTCTCGACCGAACCGATGGTGACCGCGCCGAAGCCGTCGTTGAGCGTGCAGGCCCCCTCGCAGAGCCGATCCTGCGGGCAGACCCGGCCGCAGATCTCGGGCAGCGAGTTGGTGGCGTGCGAGAGCTCGGCGGCGGCGAACAGATTGCCGTCGGCGACCAGCTTGAGCCACTGCGGAATGTAGTTGTGCACCGGGCACTTCCATTCGCAGTAGGGGTTGCCGCAGTCCAGACAGCGCGCGGACTGCGCCTTGGCGTGCTCCTCGCCGAAGCCGCCGTAGATCTCGCGATAGTCGTGCAGGCGCACCTCGACCGGCAGCTTCTCCGGATCGGTACGCGGAACATCGAGGAATTGCAGGTTGTTCTTGCTCATCCAGTCTCTCGTCAGGCCGCCGCCTTCACCGCGCTGAAGAGCTCGGCGAGCTCCAGCGCCTTGGGCTTCACCAGCCAGAAGCGGCCGAGGTAATCGCGCCAGTCGTCCAGCACCTTCTGGCCCCAGGCCGAGCCCGTGGCCGCCACGAAGTCCTCGATGAGGCTCTTCAGGTAGTGCTGGTGCGCCTCCATGTGCTCGGCGACGATGCGGTGGATGTCGATCAGCTCGTGGTTGTACTGATCGACGAAGGTGCGCTCCTCGTCGAGGATGTAGGCGAAGCCGCCGGTCATGCCGGCCCCGAAGTTGACGCCCACGCCGCCCAGCACGGCGACGACGCCGCCGGTCATGTATTCGCAGCCGTGATCGCCCAGCGACTCGACGACGGCGGTGGCGCCGGAGTTGCGCACCGCGAAGCGCTCGCCGGCCATGCCCGCGGCGTAGAGGGTCCCGCCGGTGGCGCCGTACAGGCAGGTGTTGCCCACGATCGCCGACTTGCGCGAATCGAAGGTCGAGCCCTTGGGCGGCCGGATGACGATGCGGCCGCCGGTCATGCCCTTGCCGACGTAGTCGTTGGCGTCACCGTCGAGCTCCAGGTGCAGGCCGCCGGCGTTCCAGACGCCGAAGCTCTGCCCGGCGGTGCCGGTCAGGCGCAGCGTGATCGGATGCTCGACCATGCCCTGGTTGCCCCAGCGCTTGGCGATCTCGCCCGAGACGCGGGCGCCGATCGAGCGGCTGTTGTTCTTGACGGTGAAGCTGAACTCGCCGCCCGACTGCGCCTCGATGGCCGGCAGCACCGCGCGCACCATCTCCTCGGCGAGCTCGCCGCGGTCGAAGGGCGGGTTCGGGCCGGTACAGTAGTGGCCACTGTCGGCGACCATGCCGGCCGCGTCCAGGATGGGCTGCAGCTTGAGGTGCTTCTGCTTCTCGGTCTCGCCGGGCAGGATCTCGAGCAGGTCGGTACGGCCGATGAGCTCCTCGATGGAGCGCACGCCCAGCTTCGACAGCCACTCGCGCGTCTCCTCGGCGACGAAGCGGAAATAGTTCATCACCATTTCCGGCAGGCCGATGAAGTGCTGCAGGCGCAGCACCTTGTTCTGCGTGGCGACGCCGGTGGCGCAGTTGTTGAGATGGCAGATGCGCAGGTACTTGCAGCCCAGCGCCACCATCGGCGCGGTGCCGAAGCCGAAGCTCTCCGCGCCCAGGATGGCCGCCTTGACGACGTCCAGGCCGGTCTTGAGACCGCCGTCGGTCTGCACGCGCACCTTCTCGCGCAGGTTGTTCATGCGCAGGGTCTGGTGGGTCTCGGCCAGGCCGAGCTCCCACGGCGTGCCGGCGTACTTGACCGAGGTCAGCGGGCTGGCGCCGGTGCCACCGTCGTAGCCGGAGATGGTGATGAAGTCGGCGTAGGCCTTGGCCACGCCGGCCGCGATCGTGCCCACGCCCGGGCCCGACACCAGCTTCACCGAGACCATGGCCTCGGGGTTGACCTGCTTGAGGTCGAAGATGAGCTGGGCGAGATCCTCGATCGAGTAGATGTCGTG
>NZ_JAGLEJ010000017.1 GCF_023145115.1 Algiphilus sp. | reverse complement strand
ACGCCGAAGCGGCCCGAGGCCACCTGCTTGATCTTGGAGGTCTTCTCGGTGCCGTAGCGCTCCGGATCCTCACCGCCCTCGCCCGAGTTGCTGCGCCCGCCGAGCCGGTTCATCGCGACCGCCAGCGCCTCGTGCGCCTCCGGCGACAGCGCGCCCAGCGACATGCCCGCGGAGTCGAAGCGCGTGAAGATGCGGTCGATCGACTCGACCTCGTCGAGCGGCAGGGGCTGCTCGCTGAGGCGGAGCCGGAACATGTCGCGCACGGCGGCGACCGGCCGCTTGTTCACCAGCTCGGCGAACTCGCGGTACTTCTCGACATCGCTGTTCTGCACGGCCTGGTGCAGCACGCCGATGACGTCCGGGTTGTAGGCGTGGTACTCGGCGTCGTGGACGTACTTGTACTGGCCGCCCTGGTCGATGCGCTTGCGCGGATTCCAGGCACGCCAGGCGAGCGCCCCCTGGTCCTGCTCGATGTCCGAGAAGCGGGTGCCCTCGATGCGCGAGATGGAATCGGTGAAGCAGAGCTCGACCACCTCGGATGCCAGGCCGACGATCTCGAAGAGCTGGGCACCGCGATAGCTCGCGATCGTCGAGATGCCCATCTTCGACATGATCTTGTAGAGGCCCTTGTTGATGCCCTTGCGATAGGCCCGCGCCAGATCGACGTCCTCGCGGCCCTGGATTGCGCCGCGCGCACGCAGGTCGTAGAGCGTGGCGTAGGACAGATAGGGATAGACACAGGACGCGCCGTAGCCGATCAGGCACGCGAAGTGATGCGGGTCGCGCGCGGTCGCGGTCTCGACGATGAGATTGCAGTCGGTGCGCAGGCCCTCGTTGATCAGCCGGTTCTGCACCGCACCGGTGGCCAGCATGGCGTGGATGGGCAGCTTGTCGCGCGCGATGCCGCGGTCGGACAGCACCAGGATGACCTTGCCCGCGCGCACCGCGGCGACGGCGCGCTCGCACACCTTCTCGATGGCGCTCTGCAGGTCGCAGGTGGTGGGGTCGTAGTTGAGGTCGATGACCTGATGGGCGTAGTCCGGGTTGTCGCTGCCCAGCGCCATCATCTGCTTGAACTTGCCCTCGGACAGCACCGGCGAGTCGACCAGCAGGCGCGAGCAGCCCTCGGCGGTCTCGTCGAAGACGCCGCTCTCGGCGCCGAGCTGACACTCCAGCGACATCACGATCTGCTCGCGCAGCGGGTCGATGGGCGGGTTGGTGACCTGCGCGAAGACCTGGCGGAAGTAGTCGTACAGCGGCCGCTGCTGCTGCGACAGCACCGCCATCGGCGTGTCGTCTCCCATCGAGCCGATGGCCTCGGCGCCGGCCTCGGCCAGCACGCGCAGGACCTGCTCGCGCTCCTCGTAGGTGAGCTGGAAGAGCTTCTGGTAGATCGCCACCGAGTCGGTGCTGATGCGGTCGAGCAGCTCAGGGCTGTCGGTGAGACGCGACTGCAGGCGCTGCACGCTGCTCTTCAGCCAGCTCTTGTAGGGCGCGCGCTGCGCCAGCCGGGTGTCGATGTCCTGCGGCTGCAGGATCTCGCCGCTGCTGGTGTCCACCGCAATCATCTGGCCCGGGCGCAGGCGGCCCTTCTCGACGACATCCTCGGGCGCGTAGTCCCAGACGCCGACCTCGGAGGCCAGCGTGATGTGGCGGTCCCTGGTCACGACGTAGCGCGCCGGGCGCAGGCCGTTGCGGTCGAGGCAGCAGGCGGCGTAGCGGCCGTCGGTCAGCACGACGCCGGCCGGGCCGTCCCACGGCTCGAGGTTCATCGAGCTGTACTCGAAGAAGGCGCGCACGTCGGGATCGAGATGCTCGACGTTCTGCCACGCCGGCGGGATCAGCGCGCGCATGGCGGCGAAGATGTCCTTGCCGCCGGCCAGGAGCACTTCCAGCATCTGGTCGAGGGACTCCGAGTCGGAGCCGCGCATGCCCACCAGCGGGGCGATCTCGTCGATGTCGCCGAGCGCCTCGCAGGCGAACTTCTTGGCGCGCGCCACCGCCCACTTGCGGTTGCCCTGGATGGTGTTGATCTCGCCGTTGTGCGCGAGGAAGCGGAACGGCTGCGCCAGCCGCCAGCGCGGCATGGTGTTGGTCGAGAAGCGCTGATGGAAGACGCAGATCGCCGACGCCAGATCGGGGTCGGAGAGGTCGCGATAGAACGCGGCCAGGTGCTCCGGCATCACCAGCCCCTTGTAGACCAGCGCGTCGCAGGACAGGTGGGTGATGTAGAAGTCCTCGTCGCCGCTCTCCGACATCCGCTTCTCGGCGATGCGGCGGGCCTTGAACAGCCGGATCTCGAAGGTGCGCGCGTCGATATCCTCGTCGGGCACGACGAAGACCTGCTCGATGCGCGGCAGCGTGGAGAGCGCCTCCTCGCCGCACACGGAGGTATCCACCGGCACCTCGCGCCAGCCCGCGACGCGCAGCTTGTGGCGCACGCAGGCGGCTTCGATCACCTCGCGCTGCACCGCCTGGGTGCGCTCGTCGGTGGCGAGGAAGACATTGCCGGCGCTGTAGAGCGCGCCCAGCGCGATGCCGCAGGCCTCGGCCTTGGCGCGCAGGAAGGCGTCCGGCTTCTTCATGAGCAGGCCGCAGCCGTCGCCGGTCTTGCCGTCGGCGGCAATGGCGCCGCGGTGCGTCATGCGCGCCAGGGCGGTGATGGCGGTCTGCACCAGCCAGTGGCTGGCAGTGCCATCCATGTTGGCGATCAGGCCGAAGCCGCAGTTATCGTGCTCGAAGCTCGAGCGATAGAGGCCGTGGTCGGGGGTCTGCATCGGCATAAGCAATCCATGTAGAGACGCATGGAGGCGGCAGCGGCGACACTCCCCCTTGACGCGCCACCAGGTGGATGGGCGCCCTTGTCGGGGTCAGACGTCGGAATTCGCTGCAGCGCGACCGGCGACTATCGAGCAGAGGCCCCGTCCTGTCAAGACTTGACCGCCTTCCCTGCCGCCTGTTCGCGCAGCCTGCTGGCGGCCGCGCGGCGCGATTATCGCCGATTTTCAGTCGACCTGTCGCGGATTGAACAGGCCGCCATGGACATGGAGGGCATAGCGGTCGGTCATGCCGGCGATATAGTCGGCCACGGCGCGCGCCACGCCGGCCTCGCCGTGGCGCTCGCGCCCGGCCGCGGCAAGCGCCTGATGCTCCGGCGGCAGCAGCATGGGATCGGCGACCAGCGCCTCGAAGATCTCGCGGATCACGCGCTGGGCCTTGCGGTTCATGCGGTACACGCGGTGGTGCCGGTAGACCCGCTTGTGCAGGAACTGCTTGAGCGCGGTGGCCTGCTCGCGCATGGCGTCGGAGAAGGCCACCATGGGGCGCGGCTGGGCGCGCACCGCGTCGGCGTCGGCGGGGGCGGCCTCGGCGAGCCGCGCCTCGGTGGCCGCGCGCAGATCGTCGACCAGCAGCGTGATCAGGCGCCGGATCACCTCGTGGCGGCGCTGGCGGGCGGTCGCCGCCGGGTGGTCGCGACGCACCGCGGCCAGCGGACCGGCCACCAGCGGCAGCGCTTCGAGCTCGTCGAGCGTGATCAGGCCGGCGCGGATGCCGTCGTCGATGTCGTGGTTGTTGTAGGCGATCTCGTCGGCGAGATTGGCGAGCTGCGCTTCCATGCCGGGCTGCGTGCCGTCGAGAAAGCGCGCGCCGACGTCGCCGAGCCCGCGGGCACGCGCCGGGGAGCAGTGCTTGAGAATGCCCTCGCGGGTCTCGAAGGTGAGGTTGAGGCCGCGGAAATCGGCGTACTTGTCCTCGAGCTCGTCGACCACGCGCAGCGACTGGAGGTTGTGCTCGAAGCCGCCGAGATCGCGCATGCAGGTGTTGAGCGCATCCTGCCCGGCGTGACCGAAGGGGGTGTGGCCGAGATCGTGGGCCAGGCAGATGGCCTCGACGAGATCCTCGTCGAGCCCCAGCGAGCGCGCCAGCGAGCGCGCGATCTGCGCCACTTCCAGCGAGTGCGTCAGGCGGGTGCGGAACCAGTCGCCCTCGTGGTTGAGGAAGACCTGGGTCTTGTATTCCAGCCGCCGGAAGGCGCCGCTGTGCACGATGCGGTCGCGGTCGCGCTGATACTCGCTGCGCCCGGACGGCGCGGGCTCGTCGCAGCGACGACCGCGGCTGCGTTCCGGATCCGCGGCCCAGCGGGCGCGCTGCATCAGACCGTACCGGCGCTGCAGTGGCGTTCGAGCAGGGCCTCGAGCTTGTCGGACGGCACGTCGGCGGTGACCAGCGCCTCGCCGAGGCGCCGCAGCAGCACGAAGCGGAGCTTGCCGGCGGCCACCTTCTTGTCGTGCGCCATGTGCCGCATGAAATCGGCCGGCGTCATGCCCTCGGGCACGGTCGAGGGCAGCCCGGCCGACGCGATCACGGCGCGCACGCGCTCGGCATCGGCCGGCGCCAGCCAGCCCAGCAGGCGCGAGAGATCGGCCGCCAGGTGCAGACCGATGGCCACCGCCTCGCCGTGCAGGTATTGCGCGTAGCCGGTGTGGGTCTCGATGGCGTGCCCGAAGGTGTGGCCCAGATTGAGCAGCGCGCGGCGTCCGCCCTCGCGCTCGTCGGCAGCGACGATCTGCGCCTTCATCGAGCAGCAGCGCTCGACGGCGTCCATGACGCGCTGCGGCTCGAGGGCGAGCAGTCGCGGCATGTTGTCCTCGAGCCAGGCGAAGAAGTCGGCGTCGCCGAGCATGCCGTACTTGATGACCTCGGCGATGCCGGCGCGCAGCTCGCGCGCGGGCAGGGTGCCGAGCGTCTCGCTGTCGGCCAGCACCAGGCGCGGCTGATGGAACGCGCCGATGAGGTTCTTGCCGAGAGCGTGGTTGACGCCGGTCTTGCCGCCGACGCTGGAGTCGACCTGTGCCAGCAGCGTGGTGGGCACCTGCACGAAGTCGATGCCGCGCTGATAGATCGCCGCCACGAAACCGGCGAGGTCGCCGATCACGCCGCCACCCAGCGCCACCAGCACACCGTCGCGGGGCATGCGGGTCTCCAGCAGCCAGTCGAGACAGGACTCGACCTCGGTCATGCACTTGGTGGCCTCGCCGGCGGGCACGATGCGGACCTGCTCCGGCGCGATGTCGAGCTGCTGCACCACGGACTTGAGCCAGTGCCCCGCGACGCGGTCATCCGTGAGCATGCGCAGCGGTCGATCGCGCAGCTCGCGCCACGCACCGGCATCGGCGAGCAGACCGCTGCCGATCCGGATCGGATAGCTGCGCGCCCCCAGCTCGACCTGGAGCTGACGCGGGGGAACGCGACGCACGGGGGCATTCACGACGATGACTCCTGACGCAGACTGCGGAAGATTTCCTGGGCGAGCGCGCGCGTGTTGCGCCCGTCGGTGTGCACGACCCGGTGGGCCACCTCGCGATAGAGCGGGTCACGCTGCTCCAGAAGGTCGGCGAGGATGGCGCGTCGATCGCCGGAGCGCAATAGCGGCCGGTGCTGACTGCGTGCGGTGCGTCGCAGCTGCTGGTCGACCGTGGCATGCAGGTAGATGACGTGTCCGGCCGCGTGCAGGCGCTCCCGCGTGTCGGGGTCCAGCACCGCACCACCACCGGTGGCCACTACCACGCCGTCGCGACCGGCGAGCTCGGCGAGGACATCGTGCTCGCGGCGCCGGAAGCCGGCCTCGCCCTCCTTCTCGAAGATGAAGGGGATGTCGACGCCGGTGCGGCGCTCGATCTCGTGATCGCTGTCGATGAATTCCATGCGCGCCAGCGCGGCGAGCCGGCGACCCAGCGTGGTCTTGCCCGCACCCATCGGACCGACCAGGAAGATGCGACTGCCGAGCGGCGCCCGCTCGGCGCGTTCGAGGCGCGGCTTGCGGCGCTGCAGCAGCCGGAAGGGCGGACGGATGGTCACGGTAACGAAGCGGCGGGCCGCGTGAGCGAACAACGGCCACGCAGTATATCGGCCGCGGGCGGGGCGGTCCGGCCGCCCGGGCACCGGGCGGCCGACGGAGGCGCTACTTGCCCCCGATATCGAGGCCTTCGGACAGGATCTTGGGCGTGACGAAGACCAGCAGCTCCCGCTGGCTGGACTGGTCCGAATCGCGCCGGAACAGCCGGCCCAGCAGGGGAATGTCGCCGAGCAGCGGCACCTTGGTGGCGTTCTCCACCTTCTCGGACTCGTAGGCACCGCCCAGCACCAGCGTCTCGCCGGTCTTGACCAGCACGCGGGTGGACACCTCGCGTGTGGCGATCGCCGGATTGCCGTCGGCGTTGACCTGGGTGAAGTCGGGCTCGTTGCGCGTCACCAGCAGGTTCAGGAAGACGCCGTTGTCGGGCGTGATCTCGGGTGTCACGCGCAGCTCCAGCAGCGCGTCGACGAACTCGGTGGTGGTCGACTCGGCGTCGCTCTGGCTGCGCGTGGTGATGGGCACCTGCAGACCCTGCTTGATGGTGGCCTCGCTGCGGTCGGCGGTGACCACGCGCGGGGTCGAGATCAGCTCGCCGCGACCCTCGGTCTGCATCGCCGACAGCTCGAGGTCGACCAGGAAGTCGCTGCCCAGCACCGCGAGGCCGAACTGCCCGGCCGGATTCGCCACCGGCAGCCGCACGCCGAGCCGATCGCTGACCGCCGGGATGCCGCCGCGAATCACGGTGTCGGCGCTCGCCGAGGAACCGCTGAAGCCGATGGTGTTGTCGCCGCTGCTGCCGATGCCGGTGAAGCCGGCCTGCACGCCGATGTCCTTCTGGAAGTCGTCGTTGACGATGGCGATGCGCGACTCGATGAGCACCTGGCGTACCGGCACGTCGAGGCGCTGCACCAGCTGGCGGATGGCGGAGAGGTTGTCGCGCGCCTCCTGCACGATGAGCGTGTTGGTGCGCTCGTCGACGGTGATCTTGCCGCGATCGCTGAGCAGCTCGGACTCGGTGACCTGGCGCTGACCGTTGGCGGAGCCGCCCTCACGGCGCTGCGAGGCCTCGCGGATGATGCCGGCGAGGTCGGCGGCGCGCGAGTAGTTGACCTGGATGACCTCGGTGCGCAGCGGCGCCAGCTCCTCCTGGGCCTGGCGCGCGGCGCGCTCCTGGGCGGCGCGCTCGGCGATCTCGTTGTTGGGCGCGATCAGCATGACGTTGCCCTGCTGTTCCATGCCGAGACCGCGCTGTCGCAGCACGATATCCAGGGCCTGATCCCACGGCACGTTGTCGAGCCGCAGCGTCATGCTGCCGCCGACGGTGTCGGAGACCACCAGATTGACCTCGGCGATGTCGGCGATGATCTGGAGCAGCGAGCGCACCTCGACATCCTGGAAGGACAGCGACACGCGCTCGCCGGTGTAATCCGGATCCTCCTCCTCGCGCTGGCGCGCGGCCTCGGGCGTCAGCGGCTTGAGTTCGATGGTGTAGCGGCGGCCGGCCTGGTAGGCGATCTGCTCGAACTGGGCGTCGGCCACCGGGGTGACCACCAGCTCGCTGCCGGCGCCGTCGCGGCGCAGGTCGACGAACTTCACCGGGGTCGCGAAGTCCAGCACGTCCAGTCGCTCGTACAGCGTCGGGTTGGCGCGCGCGTCGGGGAAGCGGGCGATGATGCGGCCGCCGGTCTCCTGGGTGTTGACCACGGTGTCGGCATCGGCGAGATCGATGATGACGCGGCCGGCGCCACCCTCGCCGCGGCGGAAGTCGAGGCCGCGGATGGCCGCGCCCGGGCGTGAGCCGGTATCCGGCATCGCGCCGGCCTGCGCGGATGCGGCCTGGGTTCCGGGCGCGGGTGCGCGCTGCTCGGCGTTGACCAGGATGACGAGCTCCCGGCCGTCGCGGCGCACCTCGTAGGGCAGCGGTTCGGTGAGCTCGAGCACCGCGCGCGTGCGGCCCTGCGCCTCGGCCAGCGCCAGCGAGCGCGTGGCGCCGATGTTGATGCGGTGCACGCGTCCGACGCCGGCGCCCAGACGGGTGGCGGGAAGATCGACCGACAGCCGCGCCGGATCCTCGACGAAGAAGGTGCTGGGTTCGGGCACGTCGCCGTCCAGCCGCACGCTGACGCGCACGCTGTTGGTGCCGAGCGCCACGTGCTCCACCGACTGGATGCTGCGCGCGTCCTGCGCGACTGCCTGCCCGGCCAGCAGCGCCATCAGCAGGCAGCCCGCGGCCCGGCGCAGCAGCCGCATGATGATTGGTCCGGACATGGGAACGGTCTCCTGCATGAATCTACTCGGCGAGCGGAATGGAGGCCGGCCGCTCGCTCCAGCCGCCGAAGCCATCGGGAACGATCTCCACGAGCCGCACCTCGGTGGGCGTGATCGCGGTGATGCGTCCGTAGTTCTGTCCCGCATGCGTGCCCGCGGGTACGCGGTGCACGACATTCTCGGGATCCTCGATCAGAGCGTAGCGCGTTCCGCGCACCTGAACGGTGCCGACCATGCGCAGCGCGTCGAGCGGAAAGGCCTCGAGCGGTTCGCGCGGCCGGTTCTGGTCCGGGCGCAGCGCGTTGTCGGGCTGCTCGCGCTCCGGCCGCAGCGGCGCGAAGGGGTTGCGGCGGTCGCGCTCGCGATAGGTGAAGGTCTCGTACTGCTTCGGCTCGGGCAGCTTCTCGAGCGGCTGGCCGGGCCGCGCGTTGATGCGCTCGATGTAGGCGCGCAGATCGTCCTTGCCGTCGCTGCACGCGGACAGCAGCAGCGACGCGGCGAGCGCGGATGCCAGCAGACCGGGCCCGCGCATCACCGGCGCCCCCGTCGGTTGCTGTTGTTGCGCGACGCGATCTCGTCGTCGTCGAGATAGCGATAGGTCTTGGCGGTGGCCGACATGCGCAGCCGGGCCCCTTCGTCGCCGCCACCGTCGGCGCGCGATATCTCGACCTGCTCGATGGTGACGATGCGCGACAGTGCGGCGATGTCGGAGACAAAGCGCGCCATGTCGTGGAAACCACCCACCACCACGATGCGGTTGGGCAGCTCGGCGTAGAAGTCGTGCACGATCTCGCCCTTGGGCTCGAAGATCTCCTCGTCGAGATTGTTCGCGCTGCGCGTCTGGGAGATGTCGTTGAGCAGATTGGCGACCTCGGCACGACCGGGCAGCTGCCGCAGCATCTCGCCGAAGTCCCGCTTCATCTGTTCGAGACGCTCGCGATAGGCTTCCAGCGACGCCGCGCGCCGCTGCTTGGTCTCGAACTCGCCGCGCAGATCCTGCTCGGTCCGGGTCGCGTTCTCGGCCTGGGCGTAGCGGTCCTTGACGAAGAACCAGTAGCCCCCGCCGACCAGCGCGACGGCGAGCAGCACCGCAGCGAAACCGCGCACCCAGTCGGGCCATGCCCCGGGGTTCTGCAGGTCGAGGCCCTGCAGCTCGTCGAAATGGCGGCGCAGGTCAATCGCCATCGGCGGCCTCCGCGTCGTCGTTCTGCGGCTCGGTGAGCGCCTTGACGCGCAGCGTGAAGTCGGACTGGCGCACGCGATCGCGCTCGGCGCTGCGGATGACGATGAGCCGCGGGTTGTCGAACCACTCCGAGGACTCGAGATTCTTCATGTAGCTGGAGACGCGCGCATTCGACTCGGCGACGCCGTCGATGGTCACTTCGGTGCCGTTCTGCACCAGCCGGTTGATGTGCAGACCGTCGGGCAGGGTCGCGACGAGCTGGTCGAAGAAGTGCACCGTCGCCGAGCGCGACGCCTGCAGCGAGTCGATCACCTGCATGCGCGCCATGAGGTTGGCCTGCACCGCCTCGAGCTCGGATATCTCCTTGATCTCGCCGTCGAGGCGCTTGATCTCGGTGCGCAGCATGTCGTTGCGCGACTCCTGCTCGGACAGCACCGAGCCGGCGTGCATCCACCACAGCAACGCGATCGCGAAACCGACGAGCGCGGCCGCGACCATCTGCTTCTTGAAGTCCTCGAGGCGCCGCTCGCGGCGGGCGACGCGCCAGTCGAGGAGATTGATGTGGGTGGCCATGGCTAGCGCGCCCTGTCGAAGGTCCGGGAAGCCAGCCCGAGCGCCAGCAGCAGCGCCGCCTCGTTGCGCTCGAGATTCGCCGAGCGCGCGCCGCGCGCCACGCGCAGGTTGGACAGCGGTCGCGCGCGTTCGGCCGCGATCTGGAGCCGCCCGCCGATGTGCTCGACGATGCCGTCGAGATAGGCCGACCCGCCGGCGATCAGCAGCTGATCGATCTGCTGGCTGACACGGGCGGAGGCAAAGAACATCTGGAAGCTGCGATCGATCTGCTGCGCGATCTCGTCGAAGAAGGGCAGCAGGATGGTGTCGCGATAATCGTCCGGGAGATCGTTCTCCTTCTTCTTCTGCGCGGCCTCGCCCGGCTCCATGCCGTAGGCACGCGCGATCTCCTCGGTGAGCACGCGCCCGCCGATGGTGTGCTCGCGCGAGAACACGCTGTCGCCGTCATGCAGCACGTTGACGTGGGTGGTGCTGTTGCCGATGTCGACCACCGCGACGGTGTGCGCGTCGGCCGCCATCTGGCGGCGCAGATAGTCGCAGGCGTTCTCCAGGGCGAAGGGCTCGGCGTCGATGACGGCGGGCTCGATGCCGGCAAGCTCGAGCACCTGGGTCAGCGCCTCGACGTGCTCGCGGCGGCACGCGGCCAGCAACACGTCGACGGCGTCGGGGTCCGTGGCCGACGACCCGATGACTTCGAAGTCGAGACTGACCTCGCTGATCGGATAGGGAATGTACTGATCGGCCTCGACCTGGATCTGCTCCTCCATGTCCGACTCGCTCAGCGTGGCGGGCATGGGGATGACCTTGGAGATGACCGAGGCACCCGGCACTGCCAGCGCGGCGCGCTGGGTGCGCGTGCCGGCGCGCTGCAGCGTCCGGCGCAGGGCGTTGGCGAGGATGTCGGCATCGTTGACCTGCCGGTCGACGATGGCGCCCTCGGGAAGCGGCTCGACGGCGAAGGCGACCACCTCCGGGTTCTCGTCGCTGCCGGTGAGTTCCACGAGCTTGATCGCGGAACCACTGATGTCCACGCCCACCAGCGGCCGGCTCTTGCGCTGAAACAGCGTCGACATCAATCCCATGAAAGCCCCGAATTACTGGCGACTGCGTGGCATCCTCCCCCGACCACGTCAGCCCTGGTCCGCTAATATAACGCGGTGTTCCTCGGATGCAACAATAGATGTTGCGTCCAAGCCTCTGAAATATAAGCGCGATAACTGCCCCTGCAACCGCGCCGCCCCCCGCCCGGAACCGCGCCCCGCCCTTGCCGCCTGCATGTCTCTCTCCGCTCGCATAGCCCTTCGCCTCGGGATCGTGGTGCTTGTGCTCGCCGGCCTGGGCGCGACCCTCGCCGCCGGCGGCTTCTTCATCGCGCGGCACATCTACGAAGCCGAGCTCCCGCCGGTGGAGGCGGTGCGCGAGCTGCCGCTGCAGGTGCCGCTCCGCATCCTGACCCGGGACGGCAAGCTCATAGGCGAGTTCGGCGCCGAGCGGCGCGATCCGCTGGATTATGCGGAGCTGCCGGAAACGCTGGTCCAGGCCTTCATCGCCGCCGAGGACGCGCGCTTCTTCGCGCATCCCGGCGTCGACTGGCGCGGTCTGCTGCGCGCGGCCGTCAATCTGGTGCGCACCGGCGAGCGCAGCCAGGGTGGCAGCACCATCACCATGCAGCTGGCGCGCAACTACTTCCTGACGCGCGAGCGCACCTACGATCGCAAGATCCGCGAGATCTTCCTGGCGCTGCGCATGGAGGAAGTGCTCTCCAAGCAGCAGATCATGGAGAGCTACCTCAACAAGATCTATCTCGGCGAGCGCGCCTACGGCGTGGGCGCCGCCGCGCGCGTCTACTTCGACGTGCCGGTGGACGAGCTGAGCGTGTCGCAGATGGCGGTGCTGGCGGGGCTGCCCAAGGCGCCCTCGCGCGACAATCCGGTCAACGATCCCGAGCGCGCGCTCGAACGCCGGAACTACGTTCTCGATCGCATGCGCGCCCTCGACTTCATCACGCCGGAGCAGTACGAGACGGCACGCGCCGCCCCCGTCGTCGTGACGCCGGAGAAGGTCGCGGTCGACATCGACGCGCACTACGTCGCCGAGATGGTGCGCCAGGAGATGGTCGCCCGCCACGGCGATGCGGTCTACACCGACGGCTATACCGTGACCACCACCATCGACAGCCGCCAGCAGCGCGCCGCCGTCGCCTCGGTGCGCGAGCATCTGCGCGCGCACAGCGCTCGGCAGGGCTACGCGAGCGATCGCCCGATGATCGATGCGGCGCTGCGCGATGCGCTCGACGAGACCCCGCTGCCCGAGGCGGTGGTCGCCGCCATCGAAACCTTCGACGACTATCCCGACCTGACGCGCGCGCTGGTGCTCGCGCACGACGCCGACGGCATGCACCTGGTCACCACCGAGCACGGCCGGGTGACGCTGGCGCCGGACGACTACGCCTGGGCCAGGCTCGGTGATCAGCGGCTGCCGCGCGGCAGCGTGGTCCACATCATCGACCGCAGCCGTGACGCCGCAGCCGAGGCCGACGGCATCGCGCTGACCGGGGATGACGCCGCGCGGAACCCGCCCGACTGGCGTCTGGCCGCCGAGCCCATCGCCCAGGCCGCGCTGGTGGCACTCGATCCGCGCAGCGGCGCCATCACTGCGCTGGTGGGCGGCTACGACTTCTTCGCCGGCCGCTTCAACCGCGCCACCCAGGCCGAGCGTCAGCCCGGGAGCGCGATCAAGCCGATCATCTATGCCGCGGCCTTCGATCAGGGGTACACGCCGGCCTCGATCATCATCGACGCACCCATCGTCATGGAGGATTACGCCCTCGAGGACAAGTGGCGGCCGCGCAACTACACCGGCCGCTTCTACGGGCCGACCCGGCTGCGCGAGGCGCTGGTGCACTCGCGCAACATCGTGTCCATCAAGCTGCTGCGCGCCATCGGCGTGGAAACCGCGCGCGACTACCTGCCGCGCTTCGGCCTGCCGCTGGAGCGCGTGCCCGACAACCTGTCGCTGGCGCTGGGCAGCCCGGTGTTCACGCCGCTCGAAATGGCGCGCGCCTTCGCGGTGTTCGCCAACGGCGGTCACCTCGTGGAGCCGTACCACATCGCCGACATCGAGCATCTCAACGCCGAACCGGACGCGCCCAGGACTCTCCCGGAGGAGATCGCGGCGATCGCGGCGGCGGCGGGTGTCGCCGCGCCCGACGAGATGGCTCCCGAGGACGCGGCGGCCAGGCGTCCGCTTCCGCTGTGCGACAACCCGGTTCCCGCGACCTTCGCCATCCGCGCCCGCGAGGAAGCCGAGGCCGAGGCCGCCGAGGCGCTGGCCGGGGCGGACTTCCCGCTCGGGGAGCCCGAGCCCGCCCCGGAGCCGGAGCCGACCCTCGAGCCCGTTCCCACCGACGCCATCGCGCAGTGCATCCCGCGAACGGTGAACGACCGGGTCGCGTGGGAGGCCGCCGACCTGATGCGCGACGTCGTGCGCCGCGGCACCGGAGCGCGCGCGACCGAGCTCGGCCGCAACGACCTCGCCGGCAAGACCGGCACGACCAACGACGAGGCCGACGCCTGGTTCGTCGGCTTCCAGCGCGAGCTCGCGGCAGCGGTATGGGTCGGCCATGACCAGCCGCGCCGACTGGGCCGCGGCGAGGGCGGCGCACGCGCCGCGCTGCCCATCTGGATCGACTTCATGCGCGTGGCGCTCGACGGTCGCGAGCAGGCCATCCCGCCGCGGCCGGAAGGCATGGTCGACGTGCGCATCGACCCCGACAGCGGGCTGCTGGCGCATCCGGAGGCGACCTCGGTGGTGTTCGAGACGCTGCCCGAGGAGCTGGTCCCCGAAATGACCAGCGAGCAGAACGGCGGGGAGGGTGGATCGGCGCTCGACGCGCTCTACTGACCGGCAGCCGGACACCGCATCGCGGCGCGTTGACGGTCCCGCCAGCGCTCTTTAACGTACATCGGCATCCGGAGGGTGGAAACGATGGGCAAGCGATCGGCGAGCCTCGCGGGGCACGATCTGGTGCGGGAAGCGGCGCGCATCATCTGCGAAGAGCGTCTGACGGACTATCGGCTGGCGAAGCAGAAGGCTTCGCGCCGGCTCGGCCTCAGCCTCCACACGGCGATGCCGGCCAACGCCGACATCCAGGCCGCGGTACTGGAGTACCAGCAGCTCTTCGGCGGCGACGCCTACGATCGTCACCTGCGCAAGCTGCGTCGCACCGCGCTGGAAGCCATGGACCTGCTCGCCGACTTCAGTCCCCGCATGGTGGGCGCCGCCGCCACCGGCGCGGCGCACGACGGGCACCGGCTGCAGCTGCACTGCTTCACCGACTCCGCCGAGTCGCTGGACATGTTCTTCCTGGAGCGCGGCATCGAGTTCCGCACCGGGGAACGGCGCTACCGATTCGCCGACGGTCGCACGCGCGACATTCCCATGCTCAGCTTCCAGGCCGGCGATGTCGGCGTCGACATCGCCATCTTCGCCGAGCTCGGCCGCCGGCAGGTGCCGCTGTCACCGACCGACGGCCAGCCCATGAAGCGCATCGACCGCGAGCGCGTGGCGGCGCTGCTCGACCGAGACGAGCCCGGCGACGCCAGCCCGCGCGACGTCGCGTAGCGGGCTCGGTGAGCCGTTGCTGCGCGAGGTCATTGCCGGGTAAAGCGACGGAACCACAGATTGCACGGATTCCGGGGATTGTTCACTGG
Source organism: Algiphilus sp. (assembly GCF_023145115.1). Classification (NCBI taxonomy): domain Bacteria; kingdom Pseudomonadati; phylum Pseudomonadota; class Gammaproteobacteria; order Nevskiales; family Algiphilaceae; genus Algiphilus; species Algiphilus sp. The sequence goes on along the minus strand of NZ_JAGLEJ010000017.1, from coordinate 48,853 downwards.
TGGCCCTGACAAAGTCAGCGCACACCCGAACCAAAGGAATCTGTGTGAATCCGTGCAATCTGTGGTTCAACCGCCCTTCTGAATCTGCGCCCATCTGCGCAATCTGCGGTTCGCCGCTTCTCCGGACCACCGAGACATGCCGTCCCGGCTAGGACCGGCGCAGCGTGATCTGCATGAGGTCGATGGAGCCGGTGAGGAAGCCGCACTCGCAGTAGGCGAGGTAGTAGCGCCACATGCGCAGGAAGCGCTCGTCGAAGGTGGCGGTGATGCTGTCGCGCCGCGCCAGCACGTTGCGGTGCCACACCGCCAGCGTCCGCGCGTAGTCGTGGCCGTAGAAGCGCGCGTCCTCCGGGGTCATGCCGGCCTCGGCCGCCAGCGACTCGAAGTGCGCCGGCGCGCACAGCATGCCGCCCGGGAAGATGTACTTCTGGATGAAGTCGCGCTTGCGGCGATAGCTGTCGAAGATCGCGGCGTCGATGGTGATGCCCTGGATGGCGGCAAGCCCGCCCGGGCGCAGCGCGTCGTGAATGGCGCGCATGTAGCCGCGCCAGTGACGCTCGCCGACGGCCTCGTACATCTCGATGCTGGCGATGCGATCGTAGCGGCCGGCGTGATCCCGGTAGTCCTGCAGATGGAACCGGACACGGTCCGCCACGCCGGCCGCCTCGGCACGGGCGCGCGATTCGGCCAGCTGCTCGCTGGACAGCGTCAGGCCGGTGACGCGGCATCCGTACTGCTGCGCGCACCAGATCGCGAAACCGCCCCAGCCCGAGCCGATCTCCAGCATGTGGTGCCCGGGCTGCAGATCGAGACGCTCGGCCAGCAGCCGGAACTTGTTGATCTGGGCGTCGCGCAGGGTCTGGTTCTCGTCCGCGAAGACCGCGCTCGAATAGGCCATGGTGCCGTCGAGCCACTGCTTGTAGAAGGCGTTGCCCAGGTCGTAGTGGTGGGCGATGTTGTCGCGCGCCCGTGCCTTGCTCAACCGCAGGCGATGCTGGACGAAGCCCAGCGCCCGCCCGAGCGCGTTCTTCTCGTAGGGGCCGCGGTAGTGGCCCTGGTTCCGGTAGAGCACGCAGAGCAGCGCCGTGAGATCGGGCGAATCCCAGCAGCCCGCCATGTAGGCCTCGCCGAAGCCGACCTCGCCGCCGCGCAGCACGTGCCGGATGATCTCGGCGCGGTGCACGTGCAGCACGCCGTGCGGCCCCGGCTCGGCACCCTCGAAGCGGCGCACGCTGCCGTCGGGCAGGCGCAGATCGAGGCTGCCCACGCGCAGGCCGCGCAGCATGTACACCAGCAGACGCAGGCCGGCACCCAGCTTGGGTGCCTTGCCCGATCCCTCGTGCATGGGCTCAGTCAGGATGCGCATGAGCGGCTCCTGTCCGGGCGATTCTCGACGGGGTTCGTATCGGGCCATCAACTGGTCTCCTGTACCGGTGGCTCGGGTTTGCGATGAAAGGCGGCGCCGCGCAGCCAGATCTTCAGCGCCTGCCAGTGAATGGCGGCGACCACCTTGAGGGTCATCAGCGGCATGGCGACCACGGTCATCAGCACGCGGCGACTGTCGAAGGCGCGACGCTCACCGGCGAGCACGGCGTCCATCAGCGGGCCGTCGTCATTGCGCGCCGCGATGGCGACGCGCAGGCGCTCGCCCGGTTCCCGCAGGCGGAAGCGGTAGCCGCCCTCCAGGGCCATGAAGGGCGAGACGTGGAAACGCTTGCGCGCCCCCAGCGGCTGCTCCCATTCCAGGGCGTCGCCGCCGGCCTCGAGCACATAGCAGTGCCGCTCGCCGAAGGTGTTGCGCACCTCGGCGATCACGGCCCGCAGCGCGCCACCGGCGTCCTCGCAGTAGAACAGGCTGATCGGATTGAACACGTGACCCAGCACCCGCGGCATGCAGAGCACGCGCACGCGCCCGCCGCCGAGCCGGATGCCGCGCGCGGCCAGCGTGCGGTCCACCCACGCGCGCAGCCCGCCCGGTGCGACACCGTGATCGCGGTCGTGAAAGCTCAGCACGTTGAAGCGGTTGTACGAGAACAGGCGATGCCGCCGCGCCGTCTCCGCCAGCCGATCGATGTCCACCAGCAGGTAGAACACGCGGTAGACGAAGCGATAGAGCGGCGCCACGCGACGCCGGTGCATGACGCGGGCCCGGTACAGCACCGCGTCCTCACGCGAACCGGTGCGCCCGGGCGTCATGCCGCCTCGGCCCAGTCCGGACGACAGGCCGCATCGATACCGGCAGCCGCCGCCAGCCCGGACTTCAGGCCGTCCTCGTGGAAACCGTAGCCGGTCCACGCGCCCGCCCACCAGATGCCGTTCGCACCCTGAATCTCGCCGAGCCGGCTCTGCGCCGCGATGGTCTCGGGGGTGTACTGCGGATGCGCGTACTCGGTCTCGTACAGGACGCGGTCGCGCGCCGGCTCGCGCGGCGGGTTCAGCGTCAGGATGAACGGATCGGGCGTATCGAGATTCTGCAGCCGATTCATCCAGTAGCTGACGCCGATGGGCACATCGCTCGGCGCATCGCCGTCGAGCAGCGCGTTCCAGCTCGACCATGCACGCCGGCGCCGCGGCATCAGGGAGGTATCGCTGTGGAGCACCGCCCGGTTGCGGGCGAAGGGCACGGCTCCCACGATCGCGCGCTCGGCCGGCGAGGCATCGCCGAGCATGGCCAGCGCCTCGTCCGAGTGCGCAGCACACACGACCGCATCGAAGACCGCTTCGTCGTGCTCGGTCTGCACGCGAACCCCCTGACCCCCGCGCGAGAGCGCGCGCACCGCGGTGCCGGTGAGGAACCGCGCGCGGCAGCGCTCGCGCAACCGTTGAACATAGTACTGCGAGCCGCCCGACACGGTCATCCACTGTGGGCGTTCGCGTACGTTAAGCAGTCCGTGGCTCTCGAAGAAGCGCGCGAAGGCCGGAAACGGGAACGCCATCACACCACGAGTCGACGTGCTCCAGATCGGACCGGCCATGGCCGCGATGTAGCGCACGCGCAGTGTCTGCGGATAGCGGTGGCGATCGAGGAATTCGCCGAGGGTGATGTCGGGCAGGGCGTCCTCGGCCAGCAGGCGCTTGACGTGGCGGTTGAAGCGCAGCACCGCGGTCAGCATGCCGAGATGGGCGGGCGACAGCGCCAGCCGCGGCTGTGCGAAGACCTTGAGCACGTTGTGGTCGCCGGCCCATTCGATGCGACCGTGGTCCACCGATACGCCCAGCGACATATCGCTGGGCAGCAGCGGCACGCCAAGTTCGGCCATGAGGCCGAAGAAGCCCGGGTAGTTGACCGGATTGCAGACGATGAAGCCGGTGTCGATGGCACGCGGGCCGAGCGCGGTCTCGACGGTCACGGTATTGCTGTGCCCGCCCAGGCGGTCCTGTGCCTCGAAGACGGTCACATCATGGTGACCGCCCAGGCAGTAGGCCGCGGTGAGGCCGGAGATCCCCGAGCCGACGACAGCAATGCGCATGGCAACCCTTGTGGAAGTACGCAGCTAATTACGTGCTGCGGATGGTTTGGATGCACCGAGCAGGGGCGCCAGATGCGGCCACACGGTGTCGAGGATCCGCGGCTGGGAAGCGGCCGTCGGATGGATGCCATCGTCGAGAAAGGCATCCTCGTCGTCGGCGAAGTCGGCAAGCAGGAACGGCACCAGCGGCGCCTCGTGCGCCTCCGCCACGGCAGCGAAGGTGGCGGTGAAGGCCTCGGTGTACGCCGGCCCGTAGTTGCTGGGAATGCGCATCTCGAAGAGCACGGGCGTCGCGCCGGCGTCGCGACTCATGCGCGCCATCGCCGCCAGATTCTCCCGCAGGCGCGCCGGCGGCAGGCCGCGCAGTCCGTCGTTGCCGCCCAGCTCGATGAGCACGATGGTCGGCTCGTGACTGGCGAGCAGCGCCGGAAGCCGCTCGCGGCCGCCGCGGCTGGTCTCGCCGCTGACACTGGCATTGACCACCTCGTGCGGCAGATCGCGGCTGCGTATACGCTCGCGGAGCAGGTTCACCCAGCCCGCCTCCAGCGGAATGCCGTAGGCCGCCGACAGCGAGTCGCCGAGCACCAGCACGCTCGGCGCCGCGGCAGCCTGCAGCGGCATGCCCGACACCAGAACCAGGAACAGCAACAGTCTTCGCGCGATGCATCCCATCATTGTTTCCGAGAATCTCTGCAAGAGCGTGTCGAGCGGCGCGCAGAAGCTCGACATTCTGCGCGGAGTCGATATTGCCGTGCATCCTGGCGAGACGGTGTCCATCGTCGGCGCCAGCGGGTCGGGCAAGACCACGCTGCTGGCGCTGCTCGCCGGCCTCGACTCGCCCACGAGCGGCCGCGTGGTGCTCGACGGCGCCGAGATCAGCGCCATGGACGAGGAAGCCCGGGCGGCGGCTCGCGCCAGCCGGGTCGGCTTCGTGTTCCAGTCCTTCCAGCTGCTGGGCGGCTTCACGGCCCTCGAGAACGTCATGCTGCCGGCCGAGCTCGCCGGCCTGCGCGACGCGCGCCAGCGCGCCGAGGAGGCACTGGCGCGCGTCGGCCTCGCCCGGCGCACCGGACACTACCCGCACCAGCTCTCCGGCGGTGAGCAGCAGCGCGTGGCGCTGGCACGCGCCTGGGTCACCGGTCCGGGCATCCTCTTCGCCGACGAGCCCACCGGCAGCCTCGACGGCGACACCGGCGGCCAGATCATCGAGCTGCTGTTCGCGCTCAACCGCGAGGCGGGCACGACGCTGGTGCTGGTGACGCACGACCCGCAGCTGGCGGCACGGTGCCAGCGCCGCATGACCCTCGTCGACGGCCGCATCGCCGAATGAACGCCACCGCTTCGCCGCTGCGCTACGCGCTGCGCCGCGCCCGCCACGGCTGGCGCCAGCACGGCGCCCTGCTGCTGGTGGCCGCGCTGGCGGTGGCGGTGGGCTCGGCCGGTTCGGTGGGGCTGTTCTCCGAGCGCGTGCGCGCGGCACTGGTGGCGCAGAGCGGCGAGAGCATCGGCGCCGATGCGCTGCTGCAGGCGCGCCGCCCCATTCCCGACGCGCTCGCCGGGGTCGCGCGGGACGCCGGCCTGCGCACCGCGCCCATCGTCAGCATGCCGAGCGTGGTGTTCGGTCCCTCCGAGCGTTCGGCGCTGGCTTCGCTCAAGGCCGTCGGCGACGACTACCCGCTGCGCAGCGGCCTGCGCACCGCCGGGCGCCCGTTCGGGGAGGCCGCACCGGCTGCGGCGCCTCGGCCCGGGACGGTCTACGTCGACAGCCGGCTGTGGGCCGAGCTCGGGCTGTCGCCGGGTGCCGAGGTCCAGGTCGGCGGCGCGGCGCTGCGCGTGGCGGGCGTGCTCACCTTCGAGCCCGATCGCGGCGGCGGCTTCCGCGAGCTCGCGCCGCGCCTGATGCTGCACCACGACGATCTCGAGCGCGCCGGACTCACCGGCCCGGGCGCTCGCGTCGCCTACGCGCTGCAGCTCGCCGGTCCGGCCGAAGCGCTCGACGCCGTGCGCGCGGCCGCCGACGCCGCCGGCGTGGAGATGGTGACGCCCACCGAGGCCCGGCGCGAGCTGGCCGCCGCCATGGACCGCGCCGACCGCTTCCTGGATCTCACCGTGGTCTGCGCGCTGGTGCTGGCCGCCGCCGCGGCCATGATCGCGGCCGACGGCTTCGGCCGCAGCCTGCGCGACGAGGCTGCGCTGCTGCGGGTGCTGGGTGCCTCGCGCGCCTTCGTCGGGCGCGCGCTGCTGGCGCTGATGGGGGCGCTGGGCCTCGGCGGCATCACGCTGGGGCTGGGCGTGGCCTGGGGCGGGCAGGCGGTGATCGCGGGTGCCGCCGGCGCGCTCTTCGATGCCGGACTGCCGCCGCCCGCGTCGTGGTGGCCGGCGGCGCAGGCGGCGCTGCTCGGTGCCGTGCTGCTGGTGGGCTTCGCGATGCCGTCGATCCTGGCGGTACGCGATGTCTCGCCGATGCGCGTGTTCCAGCACGCCGAGACCGCGACCCTGGCGGCACGCGGACTGCGCGGCGCGGCCTGTATCGCGCTGCTCGTCATCGTCGGCCTGCAGGCACGCAGTCTGCCCCTGACCGCCGCGGTGATCGCCGGCGCCGCGGTCGCCGTGGCGCTGCTCTATCTGATCGCGCAGGGGGCCCTGCGCCTGCTCGACGGCATGCGCCGCAGCGGCGCCGCGGGCGCGGCATGGCGGCTGGGGCTGGCCAACCTGGCGCGCCGGCGGCGGGCTTCCGCCGGACTTGCATCGGCCCTGGGCCTGGTGCTGCTCGCGCTGCTGCTGATGGCGATCGTGCGCGGCGAGATGCTGAGCCAGTGGCGGGCGAGCCTGCCGGCCGGCACCCCCAACATCTTCCTGGTCAACGTGCAACACGCGCAGCGCGATGCGCTCGCCGACTTCCTCGCCGACCGCGGCCTTGCCGACGTGCGGCTGTGGCCGATGGCGCGCGGCCGGCTGGTGGGACTGCGCGGCGAGCAGGTCAGCGTCGACGACTTCGACGATCCGGAAACGCAGCGCTGGATCAACCGCGACTTCAACCTGTCGTGGAGCGCCGCGCTGCCACCCGACAACCGGCTCACCGACGGGCAGTGGTGGCGCGACGACGCGCACGGCGAGCCGCTGCTGTCGGCCGACGACTACGCCGTGGAGCGGCTCGATGTCGCCATCGGCGACACCATGACGCTGCGCTTCGCCGGCCGCGACATCACCTTCACGGTGGCGAATCTGCGCGAGGTCCAGTGGGACAGCTTTCGACCCAACTTCTTCCTGATGACCACGCCCGGCGCGCTCGATCCCGAGCGCGTGCCGGTGAGCTGGCTGACCAGTTTCCACCTGTCCGGGGAACGCGGCGCGCTTCTGCGGGCGCTGGTGGAGCGTTTCCCGAACGTCACGCCGATAGACATCGATGCATTGCTGGAGCAGGTGCGCGCGGTCATCGACCGCATCGTGCAGGCGCTGGCCTTCCTGCTGGCCTTCGCGCTCGCCGCCGGCGTGCTGGTGCTGCTCGCCGCCATCGAGACCTCGCGCACCGAGCGCGAGCAGGAGGTGGCACTGCTGCGCGCACTGGGCGCGCGCCGGCACTTCGTGGCGCGCACGCTGCTGGTGGAGTACGGCGTGCTGGGCGCCACCGCCGGTGCGATCGCCACCGCCATCGCGCAGCTGGTGGCCTGGCAGCTGGCCGCGCGCGTGTTCGACATGCCCTTCGCCATGCCGCTGTGGCCGTGGCTGGCCGGGCCGCTGGGCGGCGGTCTGCTGGTGGGCGCGATGGGCTGGCTGGCACTGCGCGGGGTGACCATGGTGGCCCCCGACCGCGTGCTGCGCCTGCAGGGATAGCGATCCCGCTCCCGCGCGAACGGGTCGATTTCCGGGCTTGGGGCATAATTGCGCGCGCCGAAGGCTTTATTCACGTGCCATTCACCGGATTCTGGAGCTCGTAGACCATGGCTGACCCCGTTCGCATCGCGATCACCGGCGCCGCCGGGCAGATCGCCTATTCGCTCATCTTCCGCATCGCCTCGGGCGACATGCTCGGCAAGGACCAGCCGGTCATCCTGCAGCTGCTCGACATTCCCGATGCCATGGAGAAGCTCCGCGGCACGGTGATGGAGGTCGAGGACTGCGCCTTCCCGCTGGTGCAGGGCATCACCGCGTCGTCCGACCCCAACGAGGCGTTCTCGGACATTTCCTACGCGCTGCTCGTCGGCGCGCGCCCGCGCGGCCCGGGCATGGAGCGCAAGGATCTGCTGCAGGCCAACGCCAAGATCTTCTCGGTGCAGGGCAAGGCGCTGTCCGACAACGCGCGCAGCGACGTGCGCGTGCTGGTGGTCGGCAACCCGGCCAACACCAACGCGCTGATCACCGCCAGCAACGCGCCCAAGATCGACCCGCGCCAGATCACCGCGATGATGCGCCTCGATCACAACCGCGCGGCGTCGCAGCTCGCCAACAAGACCGGCTCGCACGTCAACGACATCGAGAAGCTGATCGTGTGGGGCAACCACAGCTCCACGCAGTACCCGGACATCTCGCACTGCACGATCGACGGCAAGGCCGCCAAGAACCTGGTCGACCAGAACTGGATCGAGTCCGACTTCATCCCCACCGTGCAGCAGCGCGGCGCCGCCATCATCAAGGCGCGCGGTGCCAGCTCGGCGGCGTCGGCAGCCTCGGCGGCGATCGACCACATGCGCGACTGGGCGCTGGGCTCGAACGGCAAGTGGGTGAGCATGGGCATTCCGTCGGACGGCTCGTACGGCATCGCGCCCGGCGTGGTCTATTCCTACCCGGTGCTCTGCGAGGGCGGCGACTACGCGATCGTGCAGGATCTGCCGGTGGACGAGTTCTCGCGCGGCCGCATGACCGAGACCGAGACCGAGCTGCGCGAGGAGCGCGGCGCCATCGAGGATCTGCTGGGCTGATCGTCCGCGCTTCCGGCGCACCCGGCGTGCGCCGGAGGCCTTTGTTCCCGTCATGACGCTGCGGCAGCCCTACCGCCTGTCGACCGAGGACGCGCCGGCGGTGGACGCGGCGCGCGTCCTGCTGTGCGTCGATCACGGCGGCCGCGACCCCGACGAGCCCGATGCCGAGGCATGGCGGGTGCGCACCAGCCTGCCGCTGCTCGCCGGCCCCCGGTGCGAATGGTGGCTGTCCGACAGTGCGGTCGGTGATCTGGGCGATGACGACGTCGCCTTCCGCGCCAACAGCGCGATCGGCTTCGGCCACCTCGCCATCGACGAGACCGCGCTCGCGGCGGACACCGCCGGCGCCTGCCGCGACGCCTTCGAGCGACTGATCGGCGTCATCCGCGGCGCCGGCTATCCGCACCTGCTGCGCTGCTGGATCTACCTCGGCCACATCCACCGCGGCGACGGCGATGGCGAACGCTATCGCCAGTTCTGCGTCGGTCGCGCACGCGCGCTGGACGCCATCGCGCGCGACCCGCGCGACTATCCGGCCGCCACCGTCATCGGCCGGCCCGTCGATGGCGCATCGATCCACTTCATGGCCGCGCGCTCACCGGCGCAGGCCATCGAGAATCCGCGGCAGACCAGCGCCTTCGACTACCCCCGCCGCTACGGCCCGCAACCGCCGAGCTTCGTGCGCTCACTGCGCACCGACTGGGGCGCGCTGCTGGTCTCCGGCACCGCCGCCGTGGTCGGCGCCGACAGCCTTCACCCCTCCGATGCCGGCGAGCAGGCCCGCGAAACCCGCAGCAACATCGACGCCCTGCTGCACGCCGCCGGCAACCGCTGGCAGAACGAGCGCGCGGTCATCTACCTGCGCCGCGCCGAGGATCTCGCGGCAGCCGAGCGGCTGGGCCTGAGCGGCGCGATCACGGTCCTGCAGGGCGACATCTGCCGGCCGGAGCTGATGATCGAGTGCGAGGGCGTGTTCCGCCTGGCGTGACGCCCGCACCGGATCGCCGTCAGGCGCTGCCCGACCGATCGTCCAGTTTCAGCACATCGACGATCTCCAGCAGCATGGCCAGTTCCTTGAGGATGGGTCCGATATGCGCGCGGTCGGTGAAATCCGTGAACACGCCGGCGCCGACGAAGAGCTTCAGCGGCGTCCGGTAGGCGATCAGCAGATCGCTGCCGTCGAAGGCCATCGACAGGCCGCCGCCGTCCTCGTCGAACATCCGGCCGAGCGCGACGACGCGTTCCATGAAACGCGGCGTCAGCAGGTAGCGCGCCTCGACCTGATCGCTCGAGTACACCTCGAAGCGGTCCTCGAAGCCGACATCCTCGAGGGTGACGCGTTGCCCCTCCTGGCGCAGCCCCACCACCAGATTGCCCGCCCAGGTGGCGTCCGGAAGGACGACCGTCGCGCCGTGAAAGCGCTTGGGAAAACGGTAGATCAGGAGCACGCCCTTGAATGCCGTGCTGGTGCTGCTTCCGCTGTCGGACGAGCCACCGCGCCGCTCCAGCGAGGCCTGGCAGAGCTGCAGGGCGACCCCCTTGTGCTCGCCGCTTATGGCGTCCTCGATCGTGCTGTCGTCGAAACCTGAACAGAGCCCCGTTTCCCGGAAGCGGTCGACCGGGAAGTCGCTGGAGCTGCGGGCATAGTCCAGCCCCAGGAAGGCGCAGGTCCGCCCGACCACGACCTCCTTGAAATCGCCCTGCACCCCGATGGTCAGATATCCGGCGCGGAAGAAGAACACCGCCGAGGCGAAGAGCCCTCCCATCATGACACCGCCGCGATACGGCTCGATGCCGGCGCTGAACGCTGCCCCGAACCACGGCGGGACCAGGCACGCCAGGAACAGGACGAAGGCCACCAGGGCCAAGACGAGACTGCGCTTGATCTTCCGCGCCACCTCGCGCCGCTTCTTCTCCATCTCCGCGAGCGACGGCTCGATCTCCGCGGTGAAGAACCGCTCGTAGCCGTCGGCATACGGCGACAGGCGATCCATGGCGTTGTCCATGCCGGCCGAGACCTTGCGCTGCGCTAGACCGTCGGCCGATCGCCGGCGCGGAGATAATCGTCGGCATTGACGGGCTGACGCACCACGTCGTCCTCGATCTCGAAGAAGGGCATGCCGCGTATCCCGGTCATGCCGGCGATCATCGAGCCGGGGAAGATCTGCACGGCATTGTTCAGGCGGGTAACGGCGGCGTTGTAGAAGCGGCGCGAGGCAGCGATGTGCCCCTCCACCTCGTTGAAGGTCTGCTGGGCCTGGACGATGGTTTCGCTCGAGCGCAGCTCCGGATAGTTTTCCGCCACGGCGAACAACTGCCGCATGCCGCCCTGCAGCGCGCCCTCCGCGCTCAGATGCGCTTCCACGTCATCCGGCCGCGACGGGTCGTAGCGCTCCTGGGCGCGGGTGCGCAGCTCGGTCAGTCGCGTGATCAGCTCGCGCTCGTGCGTCATGAACTGCTGCGCCAGCCTGAGCACATTCGGAATCAGGTCGTGACGCTTGCGCAGCTGGACGTCGATGGAGGAAAGCGCCTCCAGCGCCTTGTTGCGGCGGGTGATCAGAGCCACGTACCAGCCATATCCGATGGCGACGATCATCAGCGCGACAACGACCGGAACGATAGCGCCCATGCGAAAGCCCCCTGATTGTCGGACCCCGATGACCGCGCGCGGCCTGCAAGCGGCGGCGGCACCGGGGTCACCGGACTATCGTCAAGGGCGGGGGTGGTGTCAAATGGCGGAGGCTGCCGGGGTGTTCGACGTGCTGCCCGAAACGCTTGCCGTGCCAGCGGCCGCCGCGATCACTAGGCTCGGCCTTCCGGGCCTCGCCAAGTGACCCTGCCGGGGCCCGGCACATCGGCATGCCGCCGCCCCGATGAGGGGCGTGCCTGCCGTCCATGGCGCTGCGGTTGCGCTCTCTCGAACCCCTGCCCGGACATCCATGTCCGGGCGTTCGACGTGCTGCGAAGCGCCACAGGCGCTTCGGTCACGTCTCACCCCCTCACACGCTCGACGGCTCGTTTCCAGCCCTTGTAGAGCTGGTCGGCCTTGTCGCCGGGCATTTCGGGGGCGAAGCTGCGGTCGGTCTTCCACAGCGCGCTGATATCGTCGAGCGAGCCGTAGACACCGGTCTGCAGGCCGGCGAGGAAGGCGGCGCCCAGGGCGGTGGTCTCGATGACCTCGGGGCGGACGGCGGGGATGCCCAGGATGTCCGAGAGGAACTGGACGACCCAGTCGTTGACGACCATGCCGCCGTCGACGCGCAGCTCGCTGGGGGCGTGGGCGTCCTCGCGCATGGCGCCGATGAGGTCACGCGTCTGGTAGCAGACCGACTCCAGCGCGGCGCGCACGATGTGGGCGAGGCCGGTGTCGCGGGTCAGGCCCAGCACGGCGCCGCGGGCCTCCGGATCCCAGTAGGGCGCGCCGAGGCCGGTGAAGGCGGGCACCATGTAGACGCCACGCGTATCCGGAATGGAGCGGGCGATGTCCTCGGTGTCGGCGGCGTGCTGGATGAGCTTGGCGGCATCGCGCAGCCACTGCACGGCGGCGCCGGCGATGAAGATGCTGCCCTCCAGACCGTAGGTCACCTCGCCGTTCAACCGGTAGGCGGTGGTGGTCAGCAACCGGTTGCGCGAACGCACGAACTTGTCGCCCAGATTCAGCACCATGAAGCAGCCGGTGCCGTAGGTGGACTTGATCATGCCGGGCTCGAAGCAGGCCTGGCCGACGGTCGCGGCCTGCTGGTCGCCGGCCACACCGGCGATGGCGATGGGCCCGCCGAACAGGGCGCTGTCGGTGTGGCCGAATGCGTAGGCGCTGTCGTGCACCTGCGGCAGCATGGCGCGCGGGACCTGGAAGAATTCGAGCAGCTCATCGTCCCAGCGCTGCATGCGGATGTTGAACAGCAGCGTGCGCGAGGCGTTGGTGGCGTCGGTGGCGTGCACGCGGCCGCCGCTGAGCTTGTAGATCAGCCAGCTGTCGATGGTGCCGAAGGCGAGCTCGCCGGCTTCGGCGCGCTGACGCGCGCCCTCGACGTTGTCGAGGATCCACGCCACCTTGGTCGCCGAGAAGTAGGGGTCGAGCAGCAGACCGGTCTTCTGCTGCAGCCAGCCGTCCCGGGCTTCGCTGTGCTGCGCCTTGCAGAACTCGGTGGTGCGGCGGTCCTGCCAGACGATCGCGGGATGGATGGGTTCGCCGGTGGCACGGTCCCAGACCACGACCGTTTCACGCTGGTTGGTGATGCCCAGACCGGCGATCTGCGCGGCCTCGATGCCCGCCTTGGCCATGGCCTCGCGCACGCAGTCGCGGGTGTCGGCCCAGATGGCGCGCGCGTCGTGCTCGACCCAGCCCGGGTTCGGGTAGGACTGCTGCAACTCGCGCGTGGCGGTGGCGATGTAGTGCGCGTCGCGGTCGAAGATGATCGCGCGCGTGCTGGTGGTGCCCTGATCGACGGCGAGCAGGTAGGTCATCGCGGTGGCTCCCCCCGGTGAACGGACATGCTAGCGCATGGCGCTGCCACGTCCATCACGCGGGTGGGGGGTCAGAGCGGGAAGACGCCGATGACCTCGGTGGGCGTGCCCTCGGGCGCGCCGCCCTCCGGCTCGCGGCTGATCGCCAGCGCGCCGGTATCGAGGCCGGCCGCCTCGGCGGGCACCGATACCGTGCGCTCGCCGGTACGCGGCAGCACGCCCAGCGAGACCGGCGCCTCGCCCTCGACACCGCTGACCCACCAGAGCTCGTAATCCTTGCCGGCCGGCGGACGCACCCCGTCGTCGGCGGCTGCCACGATGGGCTGATCGCCCCGGACGCCCACTTCCCATGCCCCGTCGGCCTCGGCCAGCTCGATACGCTTGAGCGGCTGGAATTCGGGCTGCGGCTCGACCACCACCGGCGCGTCGGGCTGCTGAACGGCAACCGGCAGCAGCAGCGCCAGCACGGCGAGCGCGGCGGCGGCAGCGGCGGCGTACCACACGCGTCGCCGGCCACGCCGCGCGCCACTGCGCGGCCTGCCCGCGGCGGGCGCGCCCGCGCCGCCCGGCGGCGCAACGCGCGCCATGACGCGCGCGCGCAGCGCATCGGGAGGCGTCACCGGTTCCAGATCGCGGGTCATCACCGTGTGCAGGTGCGCCTCCCAGACCGCCACTTCGCGCTGCAGCGCGTCGGACTCGGCGAGGTAGCGCTCGAAGCGGGTGCGGGCACGGCCCTGGAGCGTGCCGAGCACGTACTCGGCCGCGAGCAGAGCGCGGGTTTCTGGGCGTGTCGGGATCATCGCTCGAGACACTCCCGCAGGCGTTGCAGCCCGCGACGGACCCAGCTCTTCACGGTACCGAGCGGCGCCGCCAGGCGCTCCGCCAGCTCGGGATGCGTGAACCCCTCGTAGTAGGCGAGCATGAGCGCATCGCGCTGCTCGCCGCCGAGCTCGCCCAGGCAATCATGGAGCCGGTCCAGTTCGCCCTGCTCTTCCGCCTGACGCTCGATGTCGACGCGATCGTCGACGTGGCTGGCGAGCGGCTCACCGGATTCGGTCACCGCGTCGGACACCTCCGGTCGGCGCGCGCGCAGCATGTCGAGCGCGCGATAGCGCGCAATGCTCGCCATCCACACGGTAGGCGAGCCCCGCTCGGGGCTGTAGCTCGACGATTTCTGCCAGACGCGCACGTAACAATCCTGGAGTGCCTCTTCCGCAAGATCCCTTCGCCGCAAGATACGCAACAGCAGCGCGAAAAGATGCGCGCTGGTCTCGCGATAGAGCTCACCGAAGGCGGCGGTGTCGCCGCCGGCGGTTGCCGTCAACAGGGTCTGGAGACGTGCAGCGTCGTTGCTCACGTAGGCAAAAACCCGAAGTGTTCGTCCGACCGCCATCGTATCCGTGGAGCGCGATCGTTGCACGGGGTGATGCGGCCGGGGCCGGTGCCCGGACCATGCCGGAAGCGCCCGATCCGCGGGAGGTGATGGCGGCACGCCGCCTATAATGCGGGGATGATCGAGCAACGCTTTCCCGCCACCCGCCTGCGCCGCAACCGCATGCGCGCCTTCGCCCGCGGCCTGACCGCGGAGAACCGCCTTGCTCCGGCCGATCTCATCCAGCCGCTGTTCGTCGCGGAGGGCGATCTCACCGGCCCGGCACCGGGCATGCCCGGCATCGCGCGGCGCGAGATCCCGGCACTGTGCGAGGAGTGCGCGCGCGTGCACGCACTCGGCATCCCGGCGGTGGCCATCTTCCCGGTCATTCCGGCGGAACAGAAGAACGCCGGCGGGGATGCCGCGCTCGATCCCCGGGGCCTGATCCCGCGTGCCATCGCGGCCGTGAAGCAGGCGGTTCCGGAACTCGGCGTGATCGTCGACATCGCGCTCGATCCCTTCACCGATCACGGGCACGACGGCGTGCTGCGGGCCGACGGCTCCATCGACAATGATGCCACCGTCGAGATCCTCACCCGTCAGGCGGTGCTGTACGCGCGCGCCGGCGCCGACGTGGTGGCGCCTTCCGACATGATGGACGGCCGCGTGGGCGCATTGCGCTCGGCGCTGGAGCGCGACGGCCGGGTCGACACCGTCATCCTGTCCTACGCCGCGAAGTACGCCTCCGGCTTCTACGGCCCGTTCCGCGACGCCGTCGGCAGCCGAACGGCGCTGATCGGCGACAAGCGCAGCTACCAGATGGACCCGGCCAACGGCGACGAGGCGCTGCGCGAGATCGCGCTCGACCTGCGCGAGGGCGCGGACTGGGTGATGGTCAAGCCGGGCATGCCGTACCTCGACATCGTGGCGCGCGCCAAAGCAGAGTTCGGGGTGCCGGTGGCGGCGTACCAGGTGTCGGGCGAGTTCGCGATGCTGGAGGCCGCCGCTGCGGCGGGCGCGCTCGATCGGAAGCGGACGATCCTGGAGTCGCTGCTCTGCTTCCGGCGTGCGGGTGCCGACATGATCCTCAGCTACTTCGCGGCCGAGGTCGCCGCATGGCTGCGCGAGGAGGGGGCGTGAAACGCTTCGCGGTCATCGGGCAGCCGATCGCCCATTCGCTGTCTCCGCGCATCCATGCCGGCTTCGCCGAACAGACCGGCATCGCGCTGTCCTACGACGCCCTCGCGGTCGCGCCCGAGGATCTCGGCGCGCAGCTCGCGGCGTGGCACGACGAGGGCTACGCCGGCTTCAACGTCACGCTGCCGCACAAGACCGCCGTCGCCGCGCTCTGCACCGGGCTGAGCGAACGCGCCCGGGTCGCCGAGGCGGTCAACACGCTGATCCGCGGCGAGGGTGGCTGGGAAGGCGACAACACCGACGGCGAAGGCCTGCTGCGCGACCTGGTGGACAACTGCGGCGTCGCGGTGGCCGACCGGCGCGTGCTGGTGCTGGGTGCGGGCGGTGCGGCGCGGGGCATCCTGCAGCCGCTGCTCGCGGAAGAGCCGGCGGAGCTGGTGCTGTCCAACCGCTCGCCCTGGAAGCCCGAGACCATCGCCGATGCCCTGGCGCCGTACGGCCGCATCCGCCCGGCCACGCACATGGCACTCAAGGGAGACCGCTTCGACCTGGTCATCAATGCCATGTCGGTGGGCCACGGCGGCGGCTTCCCGCGCCTGCCGGAAGGCCTCCTCGCCGACGATGCGGTGGTCTACGACCTCAGCTACGGTGAGGCCCATGCGCCGCTCGCGCGATGGGCCGGGGACGCCGGCGCCTCTGCGGTCTTCGACGGGCTCGGCATGCTGGTCGAGCAGGCGGCGGTGAGCTTCGAGCGCTGGCACGGCGTGCTGCCGGTCACCGACAACGTCATCGCGCGCCTGCGCGCGGCCTAGCCTCGCGTTCGGTCGACCGGACCCCGACCGCCGCCCCAGTGCCCGATGCGCATCGGGCGTCCATCCAAGCGCCGGTTGTAGACGTAGAGCCAGGCGCCGAAGCCCGGCCGCCCGCCACGCCAGCGCTCGCGCCGGTACTCCGATGCGCGCGGCCGCCCCGGTCGGTAATCCTCGTAGCGGTCGAGCGCGCGCAGCAGGCGCGGGTCGCGCAGCGCGTAGAGTTCCGCACGCACCGTGCCGCGCCCCGGGCGGAACGCGGGATAGGCACCGAGATCGAAGAGCCGGCCGCGCAGCACGACGCGCCGTATCAGGCGGGCGCGCCGCTGCAGTCCCAGGGCGCGGTGCGCGGCGTGACCCCGCATCAGAGTGCCGTAGACGAGAACGAAGTCGATACCGCTACCCGTGACGCCTGACCGCCGAGCGCGCGGTCTCAGGAGTCGCCGCTCTCGCGCTGCGCATCGACTTCGGCGCTGCCCGGCACGATCCAGCGCGCGGCGAGGATGCCGACCTCGTAGAGCAGGTAGGCGGGCAGTGCCAGCATGGTCTGCGAGACGATGTCGGGCGGCGTCAGGAAAGCACCGATCACGAACAGGCCGACCAGCACGTACGGCCGCTTGGCCGCCAGCGCACCCGGCGTCGTGAAGCCGCTCCACACCATCAGCACGATGGCAATGGGGGTCTCGAAGGCCACGCCGAAGGCCAGGAACATGCCCAGCGCGAAGTTGAGATAGCGGGAGATGTCGGTCATCACCGCCACGCCCTCGGGCGCCACCGAAATGAAGAAGCCGAACACCACCGGGAACACCACGAAGTAGGCGAAGGCCATGCCGGCGTAGAACAGCAGCGTGCTGCTCGCGAGCAGCGGCATGACGAGGCGCTGCTCCTGGAGGTAGAGGCCGGGCGCGACGAAGGACCAGATCTGGTAGAGCACCCACGGCAGTGCCACCACCAGCGCGCCCAGTGCGGCCAGCTTGAAGGGCGCGAAGAAGGGGGATGCCACGTCGGTGGCGATCATGCTGGTGCCTTCGGGCAGCAGCGTCATGAGCGGCGCCGCGGCGAAGCTGTACAGCTCCTGCGCGAAGAAGGCCATCGGCACGAAGACGATGGCAACGCCTATGAGCGCGCGCAGCACGCGGTCGCGCAGCTCGATGAGATGGGCGATCAGCGGCTGCTCGGCCGCTTCCTCGCCCGCGTGCGGACGCTCCCTGCCGGACCTGCCGGCGCTCACGGGCGCGGCTCGCCGGTGCCGCCCGGCTGCGGCGGCACCGCCCGCGGGGGCACGACGCCGGCATCGGCCACGGGGTCGACCACCACGCCGCCGACCGGGGGAACCGGACGCGGGGTGTAGGCCGGCGCGGGTGCCGGGGACGCCGCCTGCGCGACCGCCGGTGTGGCGGACGGTTCCGCCGGTGCAGGCTCGGGGACGGCGTCGGCCGGTGTCGCTTCAGCGAGCTCGCGCATCGAGCGGCCGGCCTTGTCGACCTCGGAACGGATCTCCGATTCGGCCGAGCGCACGCGATCGCGCATCTCGCGCAGCTGCACCTCGCGGTTCAGCTCGTTCGACAGGCTGCGCGTGTAGGCGCGCGCCTGTCCGACCCACCGGCCGAGCGTGCGGGCGGCCACCGGCAGGCGCTCGGGACCGAGCACCACCAGCGCGATGGCGCCGATGAACAGCAGCTCCCAGAAGCCGAGATCGAACATGGGCCGGCGCGCGTGGGACGATCAGACGCCGGTGCGATCGTGCTGCTTCTGCGGGTCGCTGTCGGCCGACTGGCTGGTGGTGGTGTCGGCGGATTCGCTGTCCTCGGTAGTGAGGTGCTGGACGTGCTCGTCGCCCTTCTTCTCGCCGTCCTTCATGGAATCCTTGAACCCGCGGATCGCGGACCCGAGGTCGCTGCCCATGCCGCGCAGGCGCTTGGTCCCGAACACCACGATGACGATACCCAGCACGATCAACAGCTGCCAGAGACTCGGTGACATATCACTCTCCGTTGGGGGGTTGCCCGCGGGCCGCCTTCTCGGCGATGCCCGAGGTGCCCGCGCGCCGTGCAAGCTCGCCGTAAAGCTGCTCGGGCTCGACGCCGGCGTGGGCCATCAGGACTGCGCAATGAAACCACAGGTCCGCCAGCTCGTGGACCAGGTTCACGGAATCGTCATTCTTCGCCGCGATGAGGACCTCGGCCGCTTCCTCGCCGACCTTCTTCAGGATGGCGTCGCGGCCCTTTCCGTTCAGGCGGGCGACATAGGATGATCCGGCGTCGCCGGTCGCCAGGCGTGCACGGATGGTGGCGTGGAGATCATCCAGCGCCGAGCTCGGTGCGGAGGCCATGGATGCGGTCGCCGGATCAGGCGGCGACGCGCGGCGGCAGCCGCACGTTGATGCCGCGCGCGGCGAGGAAGTCCTTGACCTCGCCGACGCTGTACGTCGCCTGGTGGAAGATGCTGGCGGCGAGCACGGCATCGGCCTCGCCCTCGGCGAAGCCTTCGTAGAGGTGCTGCAGCGTGCCGACGCCGCCGGACGCGATCAGCGGCACCGGGACGTTCGACGAGATGGCGCGCAGCAGCTCGGTGTCGTAGCCGGACTTGGTGCCGTCCCGGTCCATGCTGGTGAGCAGCAGCTCGCCGGCGCCCTTCTCGACCATGGTCTGGCACCACTCGACGGCGTCGAGACCGGTGGCCTTGCGGCCGCCGTGCGTGAAGACCTCCCAGCGCGGGGGCTCCTTGCGCTTGTTGACGCGCTTGGCGTCCACCGCCACGACGATGCACTGCACGCCGTAGCGGCCGGCGGCCTCGGTGACGAAATCGGGATCGATGACCGCGGCGGTGTTGATCGAGACCTTGTCGGCACCGGCCGACAGCAGCGCCCGGACATCGGCACAGGTGCGCACGCCGCCGCCGACGGTGAACGGAATGTAGATCTGGCGCGCCACCTGCTCGACGGTGGCGAACAGGGTGGGGCGGTCCTCGTGACTCGCGGTGATGTCGAGGAACACCAGCTCGTCGGCGCCCTGGGCGTCGTAGCGGCCGGCGACCTCGACCGGATCACCGGCGTCGACGATGTCGCGGAACTTGACGCCCTTGACGACACGACCGCGGTCGATGTCCAGGCAGGGGATGATGCGCTTGGCCAGCACGGTTGCTCAGCTCCCGGCCACTTCTTCCATGGCCTTGCGGAAATCGATGCCGCCCTCGTAGAGCGCGCGTCCGATGATGGCACCGATGACGCCGTCCTGCTCGATGCCGTGCAGCGCGCGCACATCGTCCATCGACGAGACACCACCCGATGCGATGACCGGCGTGCGGATCTGCGCGGCGAGATCGCGGGTCGCCTCGATGTTGACGCCCTTCATCATGCCGTCGCGGCCGATGTCGGTGTAGACGATGGCCTCGACACCATCCTCCTCGAACTGCTGGGCGAGCTCCAGCACGCTGTGCTGGGAGAGCTTGCTCCAACCGTCGACCGCGACGCGGCCGTCGCGGGCATCGAGCCCGACCACGATGCGGCGCGGATACTCGACGCAGAGATCGCGCAGGAAGTGCGGCGCGGTGACCGCGCGCGTGCCGATGATGACCCACTCCGCGCCGGCGTCGAGATAGCCCTGGACGGTGTCCTCGTCGCGGATGCCGCCGCCGATCTGCACCAGCAGCTCGGGACAGGCCTCGCAGATGCGGTGGATGATGTCGGCATGCGCGGGTCGTCCGGTGGCGGCGCCATCGAGATCGACGATGTGCAGGCGCTCGGCACCGGCCTCCTGCCATTGCCGTGCGACGGCGACCGGGTCATCGGAGAAGACCGTGACGTCGTCCATCTTGCCCTGACGCAGGCGCACGCACTGCCCGTTCTTGAGGTCGATTGCGGGGATGAGAAACATGATGGCTTGATAGAGCGTCCGGGCGTGCCGATCGGCCGTCCAGTCGGGGCCGCGACGGAGCGCGCGCGGCTCGACGCCGCGGGGTTCGGCTTCCCGCTACGGGCTCAGGGCTCCCATTGGATGAAGTTGTTGAGCAGCATCATACCGGCTTGCTGCGACTTTTCCGGGTGGAACTGGAAGGCTGCCACATTGTCCCGCCCGATGGCCGCGGCGAAGGGGTGCGTGTAGGTCGCTTCGCCCAGCACATGCTCCGGATTGGCCGGCTGCGCGTGATAGCTGTGCACGAAGTAGAACCAGGATTCGTCGGGAATACCGTGCCACAGTCGATGCGGCTGCGTCTGGCGCACACGGTTCCAGCCCATGTGCGGCACCTTGAGGCGCTGCTCTCCAGGCTTGGGTGCCGGCGGATCCGGGAAGCGCACCACGCGCCCGGGAATCAGGCCGAGGGCGTCGACGCCCTCGTTCTCCTCGGAGTGGTCGAGCAGCACCTGCATGCCGAGGCAGATGCCGAGCAGCGGCTTGCGCGTTGACTGCTCGCGCACGAAGGCGTCCAGCTCCAGCCGGTTGAGCTCGGCCATGCAGGCGCGCACGCCGCCCACACCGGGCAGCACCAGACGCTCGCACTTCGCCAGCTTGTCGGGATCGTAGGTGACCTCCACGCGCTGCGATCCGGCCGAGCGCTCCAGCGCCTTGGCCAGCGAATGCAGGTTGCCCATGCCGTAGTCGATGACGCCGATAGCGGACATAACGCGGCTCGGGCCCTAGAGCGTGCCCTTGGTCGAGGGAATGACATCCGACCGCGGATCCAGCTCGACGGCGGCGCGCAGCGCGCGCCCGAAGGCCTTGAACACGGTTTCGGCGATGTGGTGCGCATTGCGGCCGCGCAGCGCGTCCACGTGCAGCGTGATCTGCGCGTGGTTGACCAGGCCCTGGAAGAACTCGCGCAGCAGGTCGACGTCGAACTCGCCGATGAGGGGCCGCGGGAATTCCACGAACCACTCCAGGCCCGGTCGGCCGGAGAAGTCCAGCACCACGCGCGAGAGCGCCTCGTCGAGCGGCACGTAGGCGTGACCGTAGCGGCGCACACCCTTCTTGTCGCCGATCGCCTTCGCCAGCGCCTGGCCCACGGCGATGCCGATGTCCTCGACCGTGTGGTGGAGATCGATCTCGACATCGCCCCGGGCGCTGACGTGCAGATCGACCAGCCCGTGCCGCGCCACCTGGTCCAGCATGTGGTTCAGGAAGGGCGCCGGGGTGTCGAGCCGCGCCTCGCCGGTGCCGTCGAGATTGATCTCGACGCCGATCTGGGTTTCCTTGGTATCCCGCTGTACGCGGGCGCTGCGCGCGTTCATGGCCGCCAGCTGGTCAATAAGGGCGCGTAGGATACTCCGCTCGCGCGCGCACGCAACTCCGCCCGTCGTAGCCGGGACGCCGCTTCGTCGGCCCTAGGCCTCGAGCCAGAAGCTGACCGGCCCGTCGTTGATCAGCGCCACCTGCATGTCGGCGCCGAAGCGGCCGCGCGCCACCGGGCCGTCATGGGCGACCTCCGCGACGCGCACCAGTTCGTCGAAGAGCCCGCGGGCCTGCTCGGGCGGGGCCGCCGGCTCGAAGCCGGGGCGCAGGCCGCGGCGGGTATCGGCGCAGAGGGTGAACTGCGGCACCAGCAGCAGCCCGCCGCCGGTGTCCCCGAGGCTGCGGTTCATGCGACCGCGGCCGTCGGTGAACACCCGGTAGGCCAGCAGCCGGTGCGCGAGCCGCTCCGCGGCGGCCGCGTCATCCTCGCGGCGGATGCCCACCAGCACCAGCAATCCGTCGGCGATCTCGCCGACGCTTTCGTCGGCCACATCGACCGATGCCCGACGCACGCGTTGCAGGAAACCGATCATGCCGCGATTGTCCGTCTTTTCCTACAGCAGCGCTTTGCAGCCCCCTACAGGCAATCGGCGTCCCGCGCGGCAAGATGGCGACGTGACCGCCACGGACGCGCCGCGCACGGATGCCGGCCGGCAGTCACGCCACGGACGGCCGTTCGCTGCCCGGCAACCGGAAGGGCCGGCGGCGAGCGGATTACACTCTCCGTCCATGAAGGAGCGCCTCTTGCGCGCGGCACTGCGCGCCGTCGGCAGTCTGCCCACTCCCGTGCTGCGCCTGTTCGGCGCCGGCATCGGCTGCGTCCTGTGGCTGCTCGGCGGAAAACCGCGGGACACCGCGCGCATCCACCTCGATCGCCTGTTTCCCGATACCGCTCCCGCCAGCCGTCGGCGCCTGGCGAGGCGCAGTCTGATCGCCTTCGGCTGCGCGCTCGCCGAGTCGCCCGCCGTCTGGTTCGGGCCGCGCCGGCGCCTGCTGCGCTGGCTCGACGCGCCGGAGGTTGCGGCACGACTGCGGACACTGGCGGATGCCCATCCCGGCGGCGCCATCGTGCTGTGCCCGCACATCGGCAACTGGGAGCTGGCCGGCATGTTCTGCGCGCTGCACGGCGGCATCACCTCGCTCTACAAGCCGCAGAGGGGCGCCGTCGACGCGCTCATCATCGAGGGTCGGCAGCGCCTCGGCGCGCGCCTGGTATCGAGCGACGGGGGCGGCGTGCGCGCGCTGCTGGCGGCGCTCAGACGCGGCGAGCGCGTCGGCATCCTGCCCGATCAGGATCCGCCGGACGGCGCCGGCGCATTCGCGCCCCTGTTCGGCCGCCCGGCGCACACGCCGACGCTGGTGCACCGGCTCGCGGACCGCACCGGCGCTGCCGTGCTGTACTGCTACGCCGAGCGCGTCGGTGCGTCGCGCTTCCGGTTCCATGTTGCGCCGGCGCCCGGAGCGGGGCGCGATCTCGCCAGCATGAACGCCAGCGTCGAGCGCTGCATCATGCATCTGCCCGGGCAATACTGGTGGGCCTATCGCCGATTCCGGCGCACGCCGGACGGCTGGAACGCTTTCTACCGGCGTGCCGACTGACGCCGCTGCAGAACGAGGGAGACACACGATGCTACGTCGCGACATGATCGCCGGCCTTGCGGTTGCCGCCGGGCTCGGGGCCACCGCCTGCTCGCGCGAGCAGGCGCAGGACGAGGCCGCCGCCAAGCCGAAGGAACGCTTCCGCTGGCAGATGTACACCACCTGGCCGCGCAACTTTCCCGGCCTGGGCAGCGGCGCGGCACGGCTGGCGGAGCGCATCCGGACCATGTCCGGCGGCCGGCTCGAGATCGAGGTCTTCGGCGCCGGCGAGCGCGTGCCGGCGATGGAGGTCTTCGACGCGGTATCCCGCGGCAGCGCGCAGATGGGTCACGGCGCTGCCTACTACTGGAAAGGCAAGTCGCGGGCCGCGCCGTTCTTCACCGCACTGCCTTTCGGCATGACTGCCAACGAGACCAACGCCTGGCTGCACTGGGGCGGGGGCATGGCGCTGTGGCGCGAGCTCTACGCCGACTTCAATCTGGTGCCCTTCGACGCCGGCAACACCGGTGCGCAGATGGGCGGCTGGTTCCGCAAGCGCATCGACTCGGTGGCGGATCTCGACGGCCTGCGCATGCGCATCCCGGGCCTGGGCGGCGACGTCATGTCGCGCCTCGGCGTGGCCACCGTCAACATTCCGGGCGGCGAGCTCTACCAGGCGCTGTCGTCGGGCGCCATCGACGCCGCCGAGTGGGTCGGGCCGTACAACGATCTCGCCTTCGGCTTCCACAAGATCGCGCCCTACTACTACTACCCGGGCTGGCAGGAGCCGGGCGCGACCCTCGAGGCCATCGTCAACAAGGACGCGTGGGAATCCCTGCCGCCGGATCTGCAGGCCATCGTCGAGACCGCCTGCCTGTCGTGCTCCCATACCATGATGGCCGAGATGAACGCCCGCAACGCCGAGGCACTGCGCGAGCTGAAGACCGAGCACGGCATCGAGGTGCTGCCATTCCCGGACGACGTGCTGCGCGCCATGCACGCGGCGGCGGACGACGTGGTCGAGGCGCTTGCGGCCGAGGAACCGTTCGCGCGGCGGGTGTGGGATGCCTACCGCCCGTTCCGCGACGCGATGGCCGAGAACACGCGCATCGGCATCGCCGCCCAGCTGACGGCGCGCGGCGTCGCGCCCGGTTGAACCGATCGGGATCGCGGTCGGTCTTGATGCTCGCAGTACCATCGATGCGCTCCTGACGGAGGAACACCATTGGACGATCACACGCTGATTCGGGCCCGGGGCCTGACGCGGCGCTATGGCCCGACGGTCGCGGTCGACGGCCTCGACCTGACCCTGCGCAAGGGCGAGATCCTGGGGCTGCTCGGCCCCAACGGCGCCGGCAAGTCCACGACCATGAAGATGCTCACCGGCTGCCTGGCACCCAGTGCGGGCAGCGTGCATATCCGCGGGCAGGACCCCTTCGCGCGGCCGGAGGCCGCCAAGCGGCACCTCGGCTACATGCCGGAGGTGCCGCCGGTCTACCCGGAGCTCACGGTGGACGAGTACCTGCGCTTCGCCGCCCGCCTGCACGGCGTGCCGCGCGGCGACCGCGCCGAGGCGCTGGCCCGCGCCAAGACGGCGTGCGGACTCGACGACATGGGCCGCCGGCTGATCGGCAATCTGTCCAAGGGCTATCAGCAGCGCACCGGACTGGCGCAGGCGATCATCCACAATCCCGACGTGATCGTGCTCGATGAACCCACGGTGGGACTGGATCCGATCCAGATCCGGGAGATCCGCGCGCTCGTCACCGATCTCGGCCGCGAGCACTCGGTGCTGCTGTCCAGCCACATCCTTCCCGAGATCCAGGCGGTATGCGACCGGGTCATGATCATCGCCGGCGGCCGCGTGGTCTATGCCGACAGCATGGCCGAGGCCATGCGGGCGAGCTTCTCCAGCGTGATCATCGGGCTGCGCGAGCCGCCGCCCGAGAACGAGCTGCTGGCGCTGGCGGATGTCGGCCGCGTCGAGCGCATCGACGCGCAGCACTTCCGCCTGCACTGCCGCACCGACAGCAGCGCCCGCGATGCCTGGGCGGCGGCGGCCGCGCGCCACGACTGGGGGCTGTTCGAGCTGCGGCCCGAGCTGCGCACGCTGGAGGACATATTCGTGGAGCTGACCACGGGCGAAACCGGGGCCGCGAGCCCCGAGCGCGAGGAGGCGGCATGATCGCGACGACGCTGTCCATCGCCGGCAACGAGGCCCGGCGCATCTTCACCTCGCCGCTGGCCTGGACGGTGCTGGGCGTGGTGGCGGCGATCTCGGGCTACATCTTCGTGATGCTGCTGCTGTCGCTGCAGGCCGATCCGATGGCGCTGTCCGACTACATGGGCGTGTCGGACTACATCAGCGCCGGCGTCTTCGGTTTCGCGACGCTGCTGTTCCTTCTGGTGATGCCGCTGATGACAATGCGGTTGTTCGCCGAGGAGCGCAAGACCGGCACCATCACGCTGCTGCTCTCGGCGCCGGTATCGACCACGCAGATCGTGCTCGGCAAGTTCCTCGGGCTGACGGTCTTCATGCAGGGTCTGGTGCTCATCCTCATGCTGATGCCCGCCTCGCTGGCGTTCAGCACCGACCTCGACTACGGCCGGCTGGCCGCGGGCGTGCTGGGCATGCTGCTGATGCTGCTGGCCTTCGGTGCCGCCGGCCTGTTCGTATCGACCCTGACGCGCGAGCCCACCATCGCGGCGGTGACCGGTTTCGGCCTGCTGCTCATGCTCTGGCTGCTCGACGTGCTGGCCTACCAGGACGTGCCCCTGGCGCAGGTGTTCCGGCACCTGTCGCTGATCGGGCACTACGACAATCTGCGGCGGGGCATCTTCGACACCGCCGACATCGCCTACTACCTGCTGTTCACCGGCACCTTCCTGTGGGCCGCGGTGCAGCGCCTGGACATCGAGAGAAGCTGATTCATGGCCCGCGATCGCCTTTCCACGCGACTGCAGCAGCTGCTGCGCATCGTGCTCGTGCTCGGCGTCGTCGCCGTCGCCGGCGTGCTGAGCCAGATATACAAGACCGAGTTCGACTGGACCTACGGCGGCCGCAACTCGCTCAGCGAGGCGAGCCGGCAGCTGCTCGCGCGCATGCCCGAGCCCATCGTCTTCACCGCGTTCACCTCGTCGGATGCCGAGATGAAGCGCAGCATCATCGGCGATCTGGGGCGCTATCGCCGCGCTGCCGACAACATCGAGATCCGCTTCGTGGACCCGTCGCGCGAGCCGCAGAAGGCGCGTGCCGCCGGCATCCGCAGCTTCAACGAGGTGCAGATCGCCTACCAGGGCAACAGCGAGGTGATCGGCAGCCTCACCGAGCCGGCCATCACCGGCGCGCTGCAGCGCCTGGCCAACCCCGAGGAGAAGGTCGTCTACTTCCTGCGCGGCCACGGCGAGCGCCCGCTGTCCGGCAGCGGCGAGAACGGGCAGGGGAGCGGGCTCAGCATGGCGGCGCTGGTCGGCGCGCTCGAGGAGACCGGCCTGCGCGTGGCGCCGCTGAACCTGGCCGACACGCCCGAGATCCCGGCGGATGCCTCCGTCCTGGTGCTGGCGAGTCCGCAGAGCGCGCTGCTGGAAGGCGAGCAGCGCCGCGTCGCCGAATGGGTGCGCGATGGCGGCAATCTCGTCTGGCTCGCCGACCCGGACAGCGCGCACGACATCCCGGCGCTGGCCGAGATCCTGACCGTCGAGTGGCAACCCGGCGTGGCGGTGTTCCCGGACTACGAGGCGACCTCGGGTCATCCCGGGATCCTGCTCGCCACCGACTACCCACCCAATCCGCTGACGCGGCGTCTGGAGCAGACCACGGTGTTCCCGCTGGTTGCCGGCCTCGAATGGGACATGAACGGCGAGTGGAACGGCATGCCGCTGGTGGTGACGCGCGAAAGCGCCTGGCTGGAGACCGGCGCCATCGAGGGCGACCTCACCTTCGACGAGGCTGCCGGCGACATCGGCGGCCCGGTCACGGTGGGCGCCACCATGACGCGCGACCTGCCCGCCGGCGACGGAGAGACCGTGCTGGAACAGCGCGTGGTGGTCTTCGGCGACTCCGACTTCCTGATCGATGCCTACCTGCGGGAGGTCGGCAACCGCCAGCTCGCCCTCAACCTCTTCCAGTGGGTCGCGTCGCGGGATAGGCAGCTGGACATCGACGTGCCGCGCGCGCCCGATACCTCGCTGCGCATGTCGGGGCTGTCGCTGACGCTGGTGGCGGGCGGCATCGTGCTGGTGCTGCCGGCGCTGCTCATCGGATTCGGCGTGGTGCGCTGGATCATCCGGCGCCGCCGCTAGGGAAGGCCGCATGCACCGCCACATCGTCAATCTGGTGCTGCTCTTCCTGCTCGGTGCCGGCGCGGTGCTGGTCTGGCGCGCAACGCAGCCGGAACCGACCGCGACCACGCCGCTGGTCACGGATCAGCGCGACCGCATCCAGCGCGCCGGCTTCGCCACCCCCGACGGCGGGCGCGTACTGCTGGAGCGCGTCGCGGACGGCTGGCGGCTACGCGAGCCGGTGGACGCGCCCGCCGATCCCACCGAAGTGAACAGCCTGCTGTCGGTGGCATCGGCGGCGGCGCACGAGCGCTTCGGACTGAACGAGGTCGATGCCGCCGACCTAGGCCTGGATCGCCCCGAGCGGCGGCTGTTCTTCGACGACACCGATATCGCCATCGGCGCCGTCAATCCGGTCACCCGGCAGCGCTTCGTGCAGGTCGGGGACGATACCGTGGCGCAGATCGACGATCCGGCGGGCGCGCCGCGCAACGCCACCCATGCCAACTTCGTGCACAAGCGGATCGTCGCCGCCGACCGCGAGCTGACCCGCATCGATCTGCCGCGCTGGATCGTCGAGAAGCGCGACGCCAGCTGGAGCGCGCGCGCCCGCGGGCACGACGGCACCCGCGACGCCGCGCGCGCGGCCGAGACCGCCGAAGCCTGGCGCACCGCCCGCGCGATGTGGACGCGACCGCTCGACGCCGTCGATGCCGGAAGCGGCGAAGCGGTCACCCTGCACTTCGCCGACGGCGGCAGCACCGCGCTGGTGGCCGAGCGCGGCCAGCAGCTCATCCTGGCCCGGCCCGGCTACCGGGTGCGTTATCACGTGGCGCGGAACCTCGCCGGCGTGCTGCTGGATCTGGCGGCGCCACCCGCGGCACCGGAAACCGATCCGACCACCGGCAAGGGCGTGATGGCGCCGGCCGGGAACTGAGGCCCGGTGCCCGAGCTACCGGAAGTCGAGACCATCCGGCGCGGCATCGCGCCCTGGCTCGCGGACAGCGCCATTGCCGATGTCATCGTGCGCGAGCCCCGGCTGCGCTTTCCGGTGCCGCCGGATCTGCCCGGGCGGCTGCGCGGCCAGCGGGTCGGGAGCGTGCGACGGCGCAGCAAGTACCTGCTCATCGGATGCGAGTACGACACGCTGCTCATCCACCTGGGCATGTCCGGCCGGCTGCACGTGCTGACCGCACCCGAGGCGCCGAGAAAGCATGATCATGTCGATATCGTGGTCGATAGCGGGACGATACTGCGGTTTCACGATCCGCGCCGCTTCGGCTGCGTGCTGCTCAGCGAAGGCGACGGCAGCGGCGAGCGGCTGCTGGCCGGACTCGGCCCCGAGCCGCTGGAAGACGCCTTCGACGGCGACTACCTGCACGCGCGGCTGCGCGACCGGCGCGCCAGCATCAAGGCCCTGCTGATGGACGCCCGCATCGTCGTCGGTGTCGGCAACATCTACGCGCAGGAGGCGCTGTTCGAGGCCGGCATCCGCCCCGGCCGCGCCGCCGGGCGCCTCAGTCGCCCGGAATGCCATCTCCTGGTCGCTGCGGTGCGGGCCGTTCTGGAGCGCGCGGTGGTCGCGGGCGGCACGACCCTGCGCGATTTCACGGGTGCCGACGGCGCGCCCGGCTACTTCCAGCAGGATCTGCACGTATACGGCCGCGCCGGCCTGAGCTGCCGGCGCTGCACGAGCACGCTGCGCCTGACCCGCATCACCGGTCGCAGCAGCACCTGGTGTCCGCGCTGCCAGCCGCGCTGAAGTGGCACGGCAGGCAGGACACCGACCGGGTGTCCGGCCCGGACACGAAGGGCCCGGGCATTCTGTGTAACCTGTGGCTAAACGACCGTTCGAATGTCGCGACACACCAATGCTTCCGGAGACCCGTTCATGTACATGTCCCGCAGCCTGACCCTCCCCTGCGGCGCCGAGTTGCCCAACCGTCTATGCAAGGCCGCCATGACCGAGGGCGTTGCCGACGAGCGCCTGCGCGCCACGGACCGCCACGCGGAGCTGTACGGCCAATGGTCCGACGGCGGCGCGGGTCTGCTGTTGACCGGCAACGTGATGATCGACCGACGCGTCCTGGAGCGGCCGGGCAATGTGGCCATCGACCGCAGCAGCCCGCCGGACGACACCGCACGCGCCGCGCTGCGGCGCTGGGCGCAGGCGGGCACGCGCGGCGGCAACCATCTCTGGATGCAGATCAGCCATGCCGGCCGGCAGTCCCCGCGCTATGTGACGGGCGAACCGCTGGCACCTTCCGAGGTCGGCCTGAAGATTCTCGGCAACTACGCGCGCCCGCGGGCGCTGCGCGACGAGGAGATCCGGGACTTCATCGAGCGCTTCGCCTTTGCTGCCGAGGTGGCACGCGACAGCGGCTTCACCGGTGTGCAGGTGCACGCGGCCCACGGCTATCTGCTTTCCAGCTTCCTGTCGCCGGAGACCAACCGCCGGACCGACGAATGGGGCGGATCGCTGGAGAATCGCGCGCGCATGCTGCTCGAGACGGTGCGTGCGATCCGGCGCACGGTGGGTCCCGACTTCCCGATCGCGGTCAAGCTGAACTCGGACGACTTCCGCAAGGGCGGCTTCTCGCACGAGGACTGCCTGCAGGTCGTCGAGCTGCTCAACGCCGAGGGCATCGATCTGCTGGAGATCTCGGGCGGTACCTACGAGCAGCCGCGGCTCCTGGGATTCGAGGGCCAGGAGGCGAGCGTCGACCCCAATACCCGCGAGAGCACGCGCAAGCGCGAGGCGTACTTCATCGACTATGCACAGTCGATCCGGAGGATCGCGACCATGCCGCTGATGGTGACGGGCGGCTTTCGCACGCCCGCCTTCGTCGAGGAAGTGCTGGCCGCCGGGCATTGCGATGTGGTCGGTCTGGGACGACCGATGACCACCGACATGGATCTGCCGAAGCGCTGGCTGGCCGGCGAGGAGGCCCCGGCGATCCGGCACGAGCAGCGCCTCAAGCTCTCGGACCGACGCTGGCTGTCGGGCGCCAGCCCGATCTTCTTCTTCAAGATCCTGAACATCTTCGGCGCACAGGCCTGGTACTACCAGCAGCTCCAGCGCATTGCGGCGGGGCGCGGCGCCGACATGAAGATGGGCCTTCTGGGGGCGTTCCTGCGCTATCAGCTCGACGAGCTGAGCACGGCCTGGCGCGTGCGGCGAGCCGCGAAGCGGTAGCGGAGGTCGGTCAGAAGAATCCGACCGCGAGCTGTGCGGTCTCGGACATCATGTCCTGCCGCCAGGGCGGATCGAACACCAGGTTGACGGTGGCCTCGGAAACCACCGGCAGCGCCAGCAGCTTGCTGCGCACATCGTTGACGAGGAAGTCGCCCATGCCGCAGCCGGGCGCGGTCAGGGTCATGTCCACCTCGATGCGGTAGGAGCCGTCGTCGGCTCGCTCGAGCTCGCAGCGGTAGATCAGGCCGAGCTCGACGATGTCGACCGGGATCTCGGGGTCGTAGACGGTCCCCATCTGCTCGTAGACCGCCTTCTTGACCTCCTCCTCGTCGGCGTCGTCGGACACCTCGGGAAGCGGCGGCGGTTCCTTGCCGAGGCAGTCGGCGTCGCTGCCCTCGATGCGGAACATGTGGCCCTGGATGACGACCGTGAAGCTGCCGCCCAGCGCCTGCGTGATGCGCGCTTCGGTGCCCTCGGGCAGCTCGACGCGCTGTCCGGAGGGCACCAGCGCGGCGATGACGTCGCGCTGCAGGGTGACGACTTCGTCTTCGGCAGCCATTCAGTTGTTGCTCGGCAATGTTGGAACCCGTCAGTGTACTCAGACTGCCATGCGCGTTGCTGTGTTCCTGATCGACCGCATCGAAACCGTTCTCCTTTCTCCCGCTCCCGAGGTTGCCCGTGACCGCTCGCTTCCGTCCCGTTGCCCGATTCGCCCTGCTGGGCGCACTTCTCGTGCCCGCCTTCGTCGCATCGGCGGCTTCCGATTCCGCCACCGCCGGCATCGCGGTCGACGGCGAGGGTGAAGTGCGCGTCATCCCCGACCGCGCCGAGCTCGCGGTGGCGGTGGAGGTACGCAAGGACGATGCGGAGCCCGCGATGGAAAAGGCCAACGCCATCACGGCCGCCTTCCTGGCATCGGCGCGCGAGCTGGGCGTAGCCGACAAGGATCTGCGCAGCACCTCGCTGCGGCTCATGCCGGAATACCGCTGGGACGATGAGACACGGGAGCGCGTGCAGACGGGTTTCACCGCGCGCCGCGACATCACCGTGCAGATTCGCGCGCTCGATCGTCTCGCCGGATTCCTGACTGCCGCCAGCGAGGCCGGCGTCACGCATATCGAGCCGCCTCGGCTCTACGCCTCGGACGCTGCCGCCCACCGACGCGAAGCGCTGGCCTCGGCGACCCGCGCGGCGCGCGCCAACGCGCAGGCCATTGCCGAGGCCGCGGGCGTGACCCTCGGTGCGGTCACCGAGGTCGATGCGCAGCAGTCGCAGGGTCGCCCGGTGGAGCCGATCGCGATGCGCGCCATGGCGGAGTCCTCGGCGCCGGGCAATGCCGACAGCGGAATCAACATCGGCGAGATGGTCTACAGCGCTACCGTGCGCGCGCGCTACGCCATCGCGCGCTGAGTCCGTCGTCACCGGCGCGTCATTGCCATTTCGGCGCCGCGCACGAATAATGCGCGGTTTTCCCGCGGCGTTCCTTCGCCGCCAGCCGATACGGGTAGAGGGTGATGGCGCAAGACAAACCGCTGGTGGGCGTGGTGATGGGCTCGGTGTCCGACTGGGAGACGATGGAGCACGCCACCCACACGCTCGAGGCGCTCGGCGTGCCCCACGAGGCGCGCGTGGTGTCGGCGCACCGCACCCCGGACCGGCTCTTCGCCTATGCCGAGGAAGCGGCCGAGCGGGGCTTGCGGGCGATCATCGCGGGCGCCGGCGGTGCCGCGCACCTGCCCGGCATGCTGGCAGCCAAGACCCGCGTGCCGGTGCTGGGGGTTCCGGTGCAGTCCAAGGCGCTGTCGGGATGGGATTCGCTGCTGTCGATCGTGCAGATGCCCGCCGGCATTCCGGTCGGGACCCTGGCCATCGGACGCGCCGGCGCCGTCAACGCGGGTCTCCTGGCGGCAGCGATGATCGCAACCACCGATGACGCGCTGGCGCAGCGCCTGGACGCGTATCGGCGCCGGCAGAGCGAATCGGTACTCGCCAACGACCGTCTGCCGCCCGGCAAATGAGCGCATCGGCCTACCGCGGCGCCGCGCCGGCGCGGCTCGGCGTGCTCGGCGGCGGCCAGCTCGGCCGCATGATCGGGCAGGCCGCGCAGTCGCTGGGCATCGAGTGTCTCTATCTGGACCCCGCCGAGGAGGCCTGCGCGGCGGCGGTCGGTCGACGCCTGCGCGCCGATTTCGACGACGCCAAGGTGCTCGCCGCGCTGGCCGATGCCTGTCCGGTCGTGACACTCGAGTTCGAGAACGTGCCGACCGCCACCGTTGCCGAAATCGGGAAACGGACCACGGTATGGCCGGCGGCAACCTCGCTCGAGGTGGCCCAGGACCGACTCGTCGAGAAGGAACGCTTTCAGGCGCTGGGCATACCGGTGGCGCCGTTCGAAGCGGTCGACTCCGTCGAGGCCCTGCACGGGGCCATCGACCGGATCGGTCTGCCCTGCGTCCTCAAGACGCGCCGTCTCGGTTATGACGGCAAGGGACAGGTCGTGCTGCGCGATGCCGGCGCGGTGGCGTCGGCCTGGGACGCCATCGGTGGCCGGCCCGCCATCGTCGAGAGCCTGGTCGATCTGGCGCGCGAAGTGTCCGCGATCGGCGTGCGATCGGCCGATGGCGAGACACGTTTCTATCCGTTGAGCGAGAACGTGCATCGTGACGGGGTTCTGCACACCGCGCGACCGATGCCGGACGATCCGCTGTTCGGCACCGCGACCGGTCACGCGAAGCGGTTGATGGATGCGCTCGGACATGTCGGGGTGCTGGCCTTCGAGTTCTTCGTCGATGGCGACGGCACACTGCTGGCCAACGAGATCGCGCCGCGCGTGCACAACAGCGGGCACTGGAGCATCGAGGGCGCTCACTGCTCGCAGTTCGAGAACCACGTTCGCGCCGTGACCGGGTTGCCCCTGGGCGAGACAGCCGCGCGGGGGTGCAGCGCCATGATCAACCTGCTCGGCGACGTACCACCGCGCGAGCACTTCCTGGCGATTCCCGGCGCTCATCTGCACCACTACGGCAAGTCGGCGCGGCCGGGTCGGAAGGTCGGCCATGTCACGGTCTGCGCCGATGACGCGGCAACGCTGGCACGGCGTGAAGCCGCCGTGCTGGAGGTGATTGCCGCCGCGGTCAGCGCCGACGCTTGACGGTACCGTCGAGCTGGCGGGCCGTATCCCGCCAGAGTGCGTGGAAGCACTGATTGGCGATGTGGCCCTCCGGTGCGAATTCGCGCAGCGGCGCGCACAGTTCTCCCATTCGCTCCACCATGGCGGCGGCCGGCACGCTGACGCGGCTGGCGTTGGGGAGATAGGCCGGAGGATCCGCCGCCATTTCCCGATGCATGCGCCTCCGGCGGTCGACGCGGTTGAGGAAGCAGCGCAGCACCGGTCGCTTGCGACCCTCGAGATGGGTCGCGACCTGCATCACCGCGCGCCGCGACAGCGGCGACGGCTCGACCGGCATCAGCAGCAGATCGACACTCTCGAAGAGCTGTTCGGCGAGCGGTCCCATGCCGGGGGGACAGTCGATGACCACCAGCCGGTAGGTTTCCGAGAATGCTTCCAGCGCGCGTCGCAGCCAGGGCTTGCCCTCGCTGTGTTCAGCCAGACGGGCATCCAGCTGGCGCAGCTTGAAATCGGCAGGCAGGAGATCGAGGTTCGGGCGCTCGGTGTGCTGGACGAGGCGACCGGCCGGTTGCCGCCCCTTCAGCAGCTTCTTGAGCTTGAGCTCCGGCATGTCGCCCTGGAGGATGTGCGTGGCGGCCGCCTGCGGATCGAGATCCCAGAGCAGCGTCTTCCAGCCCTCCGCCGCCGCGCATGCCGCGAGGTTGACGGCGGTGGTGGTCTTGCCGACACCACCCTTGAACTGGAAGCTGGCCACGGTGTGCATTCGATTGCCTCCGTCGTGGCCGGCCGGTGCTCAGACGTCGAGGTTGCCGACCTGGAGCGCGTGCTGCTCGATGAATTCGCGCCGTGGCTCGACGTGCTCGCCCATCAGCGTGGTGAAGATCTGGTCGGACGACACCGCGTCATCGATCTTGACCTGCACCAGTCTGCGGCGCGCCGGGTCCAGGGTCGTTTCCCAGAGCTGGGCGGGATTCATCTCGCCGAGTCCCTTGTAGCGCTGGATGGTGAGACCGCGCCGCGCCTCCTGCATGAGCCAGTCGAATCCGGCCTCGAAGGTCTCGACGACCCGCTCGCGCTCGCCACGGCGGACGGTTGCCGGCATCCCGAGCGCCGCGACCGAGGCATGCAGACGGCGGATGCGCTCATAGTCGGGGCCCTCGAAGAAGGCCGGGGCAAAACTGTGGGTGTGCTCTAGACCATGGGCACGCCGGCGCACCAGCAGCCCTTCACCGGTTTCCTCGATGCGATAGCTGCCCTTGTCCGCGCCACGGCGATTGGTGGCTGTCTCGAGATCGGCCACCCAGTCGCCGCGCTGGCCCACCGGCGGGGGCGGTGGCAGATCGCGCATGGCGCGCAGGACGACACCGTCGTAACGGCGTGCGAGACGCTCGATCTGCGCCTCGCTGGCATGCCAGTCGCGGACCAGCTCCTCGAGTCCCTCGGTGGGGAGCGAAGCATCGTCGGAGGACCAGGATGCACCGCTAAGTGCTTGACGCAGAAGGTATTCCTGCATCTCCGCCTCGTCCTTGACGTAGGTTTCGGACTTGCCGGACTTGACCTTGTACAGCGGTGGCTGGGCGATGTAGACGTAACCATTCTCCACCAAGCTCAGCATGTGCCGGTAGAAGAAGGTCAGCAGCAGCGTCCGGATGTGCGAGCCGTCGACATCAGCATCCGTCATGATGATGATGCGATGGTAGCGGAGCTTCTCCGGCCGCATCTCCTCCGCACCGATGCCGCAACCGAGTGCCGTGATCAGGGTCGCGACCTCGGTGGATGAGAGCATCTTCTCGACGCGCGCCCGCTCGACGTTGAGGATCTTGCCCTTCAGCGGGAGGATGGCCTGGAAATGGCGATCGCGCCCCTGCTTGGCCGAGCCGCCGGCGGAATCGCCCTCGACCAGGAAGAGTTCGGACTTGGAAGGGTCCTTCTCCTGGCAATCGGCGAGCTTGCCCGGCAGTCCCGCCACGTCGAGCACGCTCTTGCGGCGGTTGAGCTCCTTGGCCTTGCGGGCGGCATCGCGCGCACGCGCGGCGTCGACCACCTTGGCGGCAATGAGCTTGCCTTCGCGCGGATTTTCCAGCAGGAAGTCGCGCAGCCGCTCGGATATCGCCGCCTGCACCACCGGCGTGATCTCGCTGGAGACCAGTTTCTCCTTGGTCTGCGACGAGAAGCGCGGCTCGCGCAGTTTCACCGACAGAACCGCGGTCAGCCCCTCGCGCGTGTCCTCACCGCTCACCGAGACCTTTTCCCGCTTGGCAACGCCCTCGCTCTCGAGGTAGTCACCGAGAGTGCGGGTCAACGCATTGCGGAGCCCGGTGAGATGGGTGCCGCCATCCTTCTGCGGAATGGTGTTGGTGAAGCAGAAGACGTTCTCCTGGTAGCTGTCGCTCCACTGAAGCGCGCAGTCCACGACGGTATCGCCGTTCTCGACCGTGATCTGCACCACCGTCGGGTGCAGGGCGTCGCGGCTGCGGTTGAGATATCGCACGAACGCGGCCGTGCCGCCGTCGAACTGGAAGATGTCCTCGCGCTCCTCGCGCTCGTCGCGGAGCACGATGCGCACGCCGGCGTTGAGGAAGGAGAGTTCTCGGAGCTTCTTCGCCAGCACGTCGTAGTGGAACTCGCAGCTCGAGAAGACCTCGGTGCTGGGCCAGAAGCGCACCAGGGTGCCGCGCTGTTCCGTGGGGCCGACGGGCGCCAGGGGTGCTTCGGGGATGCCGTCGTGAAAACGGATTCGATGCTGCGTTCCGTCCCGGTGGATGTCCAGCTGCAGGGTGTGCGACAGCGCATTGACCACCGAGACGCCCACGCCGTGGAGGCCGCCCGACACCTTGTAGCCGTCACCGCCGAATTTCCCGCCCGCGTGCAGCACGGTCATGATGACCTCGGCCGCCGAGCAGCCCTCTTCGGGATGCTCATCGACCGGGATGCCGCGGCCGTTGTCGCTGACCGAGACGCTGTTGTCCGCCTGCAGCGTGACGACGATCTCCGAGCAATAGCCCGCAAGCGCCTCGTCGATGGCGTTGTCGACCACCTCGAAGACCATGTGATGCAGACCGGTACCGTCGTCGGTATCACCGATGTACATGCCGGGGCGTTCCCGCACGGCTTCCAAGCCACGGAGGACGCGGATGCTGCTGGCGTTATAGGCGGATTCGGTCAAGGCGAGTCACCGTTGGACGATCGCCTAGTATAGCCCGGCAGGGCCCTCGGCCGCCTGCTCAGTCCCGGGTGACGATCCGTCCCTGTTCCACGTGGAACATCGCCGCATCGTCTGCAGTGACTGCTCCCTCGGGTGGAGTCAATGCGGTGATGACACATTGCCCTTCGTAGCCGGCCAGCAAGCCGGCCAGACGCTCCTGATAGGCGCGGCCCAGTTCGGCGGTGAAGTCGTCGAGCAGTACCAGCGGCCGGATTGCCGTTGCCGCGAAGATCACATCCGCCTGCGCCAGACAGAGGGCAGACAGAAGCAGTTTCTGCTGTCCCCGGCTGACCCGGTCGCGCGCCTCGCCCTCGCCCAGTCGAATGCGCAGCTCCGCCCGGTGCGGTCCGGCACCAGTGACCCCCTGACGCTGATCCTGCTCCGATCGATCCCGAATGGCATCCGCTAGCGACTTGCCGGCCTCCCATCCTGGGTGAAGGCGGATTTCGGCGGTGCCGAGATCGAGGGATCCGCAGCGCACGGCAAACGCCTCGCGCAATCCGGCCAGGCCGGCCTCCCGGGCCGTCGCCAGTTCCGTCCCGGTCCGGATCAGCTCGTGGGTCCACGCGTCCAGCTGATCACTGCCGGCGCCACTGCGCAGAACCTGGTTGCGCTGCCGCAGCGCGCGCGCATAGCTGCGCCAGAGAGCGAGATATCGAGGTTCCACGTGGAACATTCCCCAGTCGAGGAACCGCCTGCGATAGGCCGGCCCGTCCTCCACGACCCGGTGCAGCCCCGGTTCGACCATCTGCATCGGGAGCACCCGCGCATGTTCGACCAGCGTCGTCGTGGCCTGGTTGCGATGCGTCGCGATGCCGCCACCGCTGTAGCCGATGCGAACGACATCGTCCGGTCGATCGGTGAATCCGATCCTGCCCCGGACCAGCCAGGCGCTATCGCCGTGCCGGGTGCAGAGTGCCGGTCGCGAAGCCCGGAACGACCGCCCCCGGCCCAGCCAGTAGATCGCTTCCAGCACGCTGGTCTTGCCGGCGCCGTTGTCGCCGACGATCCAGTTCAGTCGTGGATGCAGACGAAGCCGCGTGTCCTCGAGGCAACGGAACCCACCGATACCGACTTCGCGCAGGATCGGCATTCGCGCTCAGCGTCCGTCCGTCGAGTGTCCGCGCATCCGGTTCTCCGGCGCGGACGGCGTGTGTCGCCGCGGCTCAGAGCCGCATCGGCATGACCACGTAGCGGGTTTCCGGGTCCTCGGGATCGGTGAGCAGACCACTCGCATCGGCCGCCTTGAGCGTGAGCATGAAGGATTCGCCCTCCATCGCTCCGAGCGCCTCCAGCAGATAGGAAACATTGAACCCGATCTCCAGCGGGGTACCGTCGAACTGGACCTCGACGACTTCCTCGGCTTCCTCGTGCTCCGGATTGTGGGTCTGGAGCCGAAGCTCGTTCTCGGAGAGCTGCAACCGGACCCCGCGGAACTTCTCGTTGGCGAGAATCGCGGCTCGGGCCAGTGCCTGGCGCACGCGCTCGCGATTGCCCTGCAGCTGCATGCCGTCGGCGTCCGGAATGACGCGCTGGTATTCCGGAAACCGGCCGTCGATGAGCTTGCAGACGAACCCGGTGCTGCCGAGATCCAGCGCCACCTGGTTGCCGGAGAGGCGCAGGACGATCTCGGCGTCGCTGTCATCGAGCAGCCGCTGCAGCTCCTGCACGCCCTTGCGCGGAACCAGGACCTGCCGATCCTCGAAGCGCTCCGGCAACGTGCATTCACTGAGGGCGAGGCGGTGGCCGTCGGTCGCGACGGCTCGCAGACAGGTGTCGGAGAGATGGAGACACAGGCCGTTCAGGTAGTACCGGACGTCCTGTGCCGCCATCGCGAAATGGGTCTTGTCGATCAGGCGCAGCAGATCGCGTTGCGCGAGACGCAGCTCCTGATGATCGGACTCGGTTTCGAGGGTGGGGAATTCGTCGGCCGGGAGTGTGGACAGGACGAAGCGCGAACCCGCCGAACTGATGGTGGCGCGCTGTTCCTCGATCGTCATGACGATGTTGGCGCCCTCCGGCAACCCCCGGCAGATCTCGAACAGCTTGCGTGCCGGGACGGTGACCCGACCCGGCTGCACCACCGTGACTGGCACCCGGCTGGTGAGCTGGAGCTCGAGATCGGTGGCGATCAGCGTGAGCGACTCCTCGTCGGCATCGACATAGACGTTGGCGAGGATGGGCAGTGTCTGACGGCGTTCGACAACCCCGACTACGGCGTTCAGGGCATCGAACAACGTATCTCTTCCGATCTCGATTTTCATGCCGTCCCACTCATTCCATTTCTATATAGAAAGATTGTGATGGTAGCTGGCCCCGGCGAAAGCTGCGCGCAACGCCATAAAGTCCTTTTACTTCAATATCTTGCGGCGCCAGCAACCATCCGGATCATCGCTGTATCCCGTGGGGATGGCATGTGGATAAATCGGGCCTCCGGAACCGTGCCCGATCTATCCACAGCTTTGGCAGCCGGTTTGCCCACAGGGTTGTCCCGCGGTCTATCCACCGAGCTGCCGCAGGAGGTTCTCCCAGTCCTCGCGGACACGCGGATCGTCCGCACGCAGATCTCGGACCTTGCGGCAGGCATGCATCACGGTCGTGTGATCCTTGCCGAAGGCGCTGCCGATCTCCGGCAGGCTGTGCTGCGTCAGTTCCTTGCACAGCGCCATGGCGATCTGTCGGGGACGCGCGACCGAGCGCGTTCGCCGCACCGAGTTGAGGTCGCTGACCCGGATCTTGAAATAGCTCGCCACCACGCGCTTGATGTTGTCGATGGTCACCAGGCGCTCGTAGCTCGAGAAGATGTCGTAGAGCGTCTCCCGCGCGAAGTCCTCGGTGATCTCGCGGCCCAGAAAGCGCGAGCTCGCCACCAGCCGGTTGAGGGTTCCCTCCAGTTCCCGCACGTTGGAGCGCACCCGCTGGGCGACGAAGAAGGCGACCCGCTCCGGAATGGGAACGCCGCGCTCCTCCGCCTTGTTGAGAAGGATCGCTACGCGCGTCTCGAGCTCGGGGGCCTCGACCGGAACGGTCAGCCCCCAGGTGAAGCGCGACTTCAGCCGCGAATCGAGGCCGTCGAGCTCGGCCGGGTAGCGGTCGCAGGTCATCACCATCTGCTGCCGTCCGTCGAGCAGCTCGTTGAAGGTGTGGAAGAACTCTTCCTGCGAGCCCGACTTTCCGACGAAGAAGTGGATGTCGTCGATCAGCAGCGCATCGACCGAGCGGTAGTGCGCCTTGAACTGCTCGGTGGTGTTGCCGCGGATGGACGTGATCAGGTCGCGCA
Organism: Algiphilus sp.; assembly: GCF_023145115.1. NCBI lineage: Bacteria > Pseudomonadati > Pseudomonadota > Gammaproteobacteria > Nevskiales > Algiphilaceae > Algiphilus > Algiphilus sp. Next base: position 8,781 of record NZ_JAGLEJ010000017.1, on the reverse strand, counting down.
CGAATTTCTCGGCACCGACGTAGAGCACACGGGCGCCATGGGTCGCCGAAGCGATGTGATTGCCGATGGCGTGCATCAGATGGGTCTTGCCGAGTCCCGACTCGCCGTAGATCAGCAACGGATTGAAGCGCTCGCCGGGGGCTTCCGCGACCTGTAGCGACGCCGCCCTAGCCTGGGCATTGGACTTGCCCTCGATGAAGTTGCCGAAGGTGTAGCGCTCGTCGATGCGTGGCGCGAGGCGGGCACCGGAACCGCTCTCGATGACGGCCTCGCCCGCGGAAAGATGCTGCTCGGCGACCGGTGTCTCGGCGCGCTGCGTGTTCGGGTTGCGACCGCCGACGGCGATCTCGACCGACCAGTGGGCGCTGCTGTCACAGGCGGCCAGCGCCCGCTCGATCACCGGGAGGAAATCCCGCTGCACGCGCGCCTGTACGGCGGGATTGGGCGCGTCGAGCCGCAGATGCTGCCCGTTCGCGGTCGGATGCAGCGGTTGCAGCCACGCCATGATGTCGCGCTCGTCCAGTTCGCGCTCCATGAAGCGCAGGCAACGATTCCACAGCTCGGCAGTCACAACGCGCACTCGTCGGTTCGGGGGAGCAGTCTAGCGGCGCGATCCCGGCTTATCCACAGCGCCGGCCGCTTGCCGCGCGGCTGCGGGCGCGAGTAAACTTGCGCGCCTTTTTCTGCCGGACTGTCGTCATGAAACGTACCTATCAGCCCAAGCGCGTCCGCCGCAGCCGTACCCACGGCTTCCGCGCGCGCATGGCCACCGCCGCCGGTCGGCGCGTGATCGCGCGTCGTCGCGCCAAGGGCCGCAAGCGGCTCTCGCCGTAATTGTCGCGCCCGCCGCGCCCGCAGCGGCTCCGACTGCCGCGCGAGTTCGCGCGCGTCCTGGGCTCGGGCCGGCGGCACCGCGGTCGCATCTGCACCATCGTCGCGCTGCGACAGGACGACGATCCACCGCGACTCGGCCTCGCGATCAGCCGGAAGGCCGCGGCCAGCGCCGTGCGCCGCAATCGCATCAAGCGACTCACCCGCGCGAGCTTCATGCGTCTCCCGCCGCCGCCGGGCTGGTACGTGGTGATGGCACGGCCGGGTGCCGGCAAGCTGGCGGATACCGAGATCATCGCGGACCTCGAACGGCTATGGCGCGAATTGGGCGCATCCCCGCAGTCCTGATCCTGCTCGTCATCCGCGGCTACCAGCGGTGGCTCAGCCCGCTGCTCGGGCCGCACTGCCGCTTTCAGCCGAGCTGCTCCCAATACGCTTACACTGCCGTCGCGCGCTTCGGCGCGCTGCGCGGTGGCTGGCTCGCCATGCGGCGAATCCTGCGCTGTCACCCGCTGCACCCAGGCGGCCACGATCCGGTGCCCGAGGCGCCGGCCGGTCGCACCGATGACCCCGCCTCCTGAATCCGCATGGAAAACCGCCGCTTCATCCTGATCTGCGTCTTCGGTGTGCTGCTGTTCCTGATCTATCAGGCCTGGCAGCAGGAACAGGCCGCGCCCGCAGGCGAGCGTCCGTCGACGGTCGACGAGATGGCCGAGATGCCGGACGGCCCGGCAGCCGCTGACCCCGATCTGCCGACAGCCGCAGCCGCAGCCGATACCCCCGACACGCCCGAGGCACCCGCAGCGCCGGCTGCGGCCGGACCCGCTGCCGCGGCGACCGACGGCAGCATCCGCGTGGAGACCGACGTCGTGCGCGCGCGCATCGCCCTGCAGGGTGGCGATCTGCGCCATCTCGCGCTGCTCGACTACCCGGAGAGCGAAGCCGATCCGCAGCCGCTGCCGATCATCGACGACACGCGTGCAAAATGGTCGATCGTGCAGAGCGGCGTGCTGTCGCCGCAGGGCAACCCCGCCACCCAGCACAGCGTCTACACCACCGACCAGCGCACCGCCACGCTCGCCGAGGGCGCCGATTCGGTCACCGTCACCCTGCGCACGGTCAGCGACAGCGGCGTCGAGGTCCGCAAGCGCTACACCTTCCATCGCGGCCGCTACGTGATCGATCTCGAGCACGAGGTGATCAACAACGGCGACGAGGCCATCGACGCCTCCGCCTTCACCCAGCTCTGGCGCAACGATCACACCCTCGGCGATCAGCCGCCCTTCGCGCCCACCTTCACCGGCTACGGATTCTACGAGGCGCGCGACGAGGGCAACCGCTACGGCTTCGAGAAGATCGACTTCGGCGACGTCGCCGACGAGCCGCTCTCGGTGGAGCAGCGCGGTGGCTGGCTGGCGATGATGCAGCACTACTTCATCGTTGCCGCCATTCCGCCGAGCGACGAAACCCAGCGCTACAGCGCGAAGCCGAGCAGCCGGTGGGGCTATCTCGGCCAGGTGGTGGGCAGCGCCCGGCGCGTCGAGCCTGGCGCGTCGGCGACCTTCGCCAGCGAGGTCTTCGCCGGCCCCAAGCTGCAGAAGCGCCTCGACACCATCGCGCCCGGATTCGACCTGACCATCGACTACGGCATCCTCACGCCGCTGTCATCGCCGCTGTTCTGGATCCTCGACTTCCTCCACAGCTTCCTCGGCAACTGGGGCTGGGCCATCGTCGTGCTGACGCTGCTGGTCAAGACCGCGATGTACAAGCTGTCCGAGGCGCAGTTCCGGTCCTTCGGCAAGATGCGGCACTTCGCGCCGCGCATCCAGGAACTGCGCGAGCGCTACGGGGACGATCGCCAGAAACTCAACCAGGCGATGATGGACCTCTACAAGAAGGAGGGCTTCAACCCGCTCGGTGGCTGTCTGCCGATGCTGGTGCAGTTCCCGGTGTTCATCGCGCTGTACTGGGTGCTCCTGGAATCGGTCGAGCTGCGTCAGGCCCCCTTCATCGGCTGGATCGACAGCCTGTCCACGCCTGACCCGTGGTACGTGCTGCCCGTCCTGTTCGCGGCCAGCATGTGGCTGCAGCAGCGACTGTCCGGCCAGATGGCGACAATGGAGCCGATGCAGCAGCGCATCATGATGGCCATGCCGATCATGCTGGGCGCGTTCTTCACGCTGTTCCCGGCCGGTCTGGTGCTGTACTGGTTCGTGAGCAACCTCGTGAGCATCGCGCAGCAGTGGTACATCAACCGCAAGCTCGATCGCGAGGGCCTGGGTCGCAAGCCCGCGCGCTGACGGCGCCACCGTGAGCGCCGACACCATCGCGGCCGTCGCCACCCCTGCCGGGCGCGGCGCGGTCGGGATCGTGCGGCTCTCCGGCCCCGGGGCCGCGACCATCGCGGCGGCGATGAGCGGACCGCTGCCTTCGCCCCGGACGGCCGGGCTGCGGACCATCCGCGACGCCGCCGGGAACCCGCTCGACGAGGCGCTGGTGCTGTTCTTCCCGGGCCCGGCGTCGTTCACCGGGGAGGACGTGGTCGAGATCCAGGCGCACGGTGCGCCGGTGGTCCTCGAGGCGATCGTGGACGCGGCCTGCGCCGGCGGCGCGCGCCGCGCCCGGCCGGGCGAGTTCACCGAGCGCGCCTTTCTCAACGATCGCATCGATCTCGCCCAGGCCGAAGCGGTCGCGGACCTGGTGGACGCCGCCAGCATCGGCGCTGCGCGTGCCGCGCACGCCAGTCTGGGCGGCGCGTTCTCGCACCAGGTGGCGGCACTGGCCGAGCGTCTGCTGACACTGCGCGTGCAGGTCGAGGGCGCGCTCGATTTCTCCGACGAGGATGTCGACTGGATCGCCCGCGGTGCTGTGCCGGAGCATCTCGCCGCGCTGCGCAGCGATATCGCGACCCTGCGTGCCGATGCCGCGCGCGGAGCACGGCTGGCGCAGGGGCTGACGGTGGTGCTGGCGGGGCCGCCCAACAGCGGCAAGTCGACGCTGCTCAACCGGCTCTGCGGCGAGGAGCTCGCCATCGTCACCGATGTGCCGGGCACCACGCGCGATCCGCTGCGCCACGATCTGGTGCTCGCCGGCATTCCCGTGCGGCTGATCGACACCGCCGGTCTGCGCGCCACCGACGACGTCGTCGAACGCGAGGGCGTGGCGCGCAGTCGCGCCCAGCTGGCCGAGGCCGACATCGTGCTGATGCTGGTCGACGACAGCGATCCGCGGGCGGCCACCGACGACGAGTCCGGTTTCGTGCCCGCTGCCGGCCAGGCGGTGCTGCGCGTCCGCAACAAGATCGATGCCAGCGGTCGCGCCGCGGGCGCGGTGGACGACGGCACCGTGGCCATCAGCGCCCGCGACGGCGACGGCATCGAAGCGCTGCTAACGGCGCTGCGCGATGTCGCCGGCGGTGGCGAGACGGAGGCGCCGTTCAGCGCGCGTGCGCGCCATCTGGAGGCGCTGGATCGCTGCGACGCGGCGCTGCAGTGCGCCGAGGCGGCGGTTGCGGCGGGCCGCGATGTCGACATCGCCGCCACCGAGCTCGCCGCCGCGCACGACGCGCTCGGTCAGGTCAGCGGTGCGGTCGACAGCGAGGCCCTGCTCGGCGCCATCTTCAGCCGCTTCTGCATCGGCAAGTGAGGATCGCGACCGGGCACGCCGCTTCGCGGCCCGGTAGGCTAACGCCATGCTCGTGACACCCGACGACGCCACCCGCCTGCTGCACGCCCAGGTACCGCTGCTGGCCCACGCGGAAGTCGCGGTCAGTCATGTCGACGCCGACCGGGTGGTGGCGCGCGCGCCACTGTCGGTCAACGGCAACCATCACGGCAGCGCCTTCGGCGGCAGCCTGTCGCTGCTCGGCATCGTCACCGGCTGGCTGCTCGCCTACGCCGGGCAGGCGACGGCAACGCCCTCCCGCAATATCGTGGTCGCGGATAGCCACAGTCGCTATCTCCGGCCGCTGCACGCCGATCTCGTCGCCGAGGCACGATGGGATCCCGACCAGGCCGCGGCCTATCGCGCAACCCTCGCGAAAGGCGAAAGGGCCGCCGTCCGGCTGCGGGTGACGGTCGCCGGCGACGGCGGCACCGCGCTCGAGCAGGACAACCGCTTCGTGACGGTGCCGGCATGAGCGTGCGCTTCCATTACTGCCCGCGCTGCGCGCAACCGCTGGAGGACGGCGAACGCGGCGAGGTCATGCGCCGCGTGTGCCCGGACACGAGCTGCGGTTTCGTGCACTGGGACAACCCGACCCCGGTGGTCGCCGCCATCGTCGAACACGACGGCGAGATCATCCTTGCTCACAACCGCAGCTGGCCGCCGAAATGGTACGGCCTCATCACCGGCTTCCTGGAAGCGTCCGAGACGCCCGAAGCCGGCGTGGTGCGCGAGGTAGCCGAGGAGCTCGCGCTGACCGCGGAAGCGGTGTGCTTCGTCGGCCACTACGACTTCCCGCAGATGAACCAGCTCATCATCGCCTATCACGTGCGTGCGACCGGCGAGATCCGGCTCAACGAAGAGCTCGACGACTACAAGCGCCTTCCGCCGGAGCGGGTGCGGCCGTGGCCGGGCGGTACCGGACGGGCGGTTGCCGACTGGCTGGCTCGCGCGCACGGCATCGTGCACGAATCGATGCGCTGAATCAGGCGATCGCGTAGATGCGGGCGCTCTCGCGCTCGTTCTCGAGCCGGGACCAGGCGTGGAAGAGGCTCGCGTCGCGCGCGATCCGCGCCCGCTCCAGTGCCGGCGGAATGTGCCGCATGGGTCGGTCGGCGCCGTCGGGCATGTCCGCGAGCAGCGTGATCATGCCGTCGATCTCGGTCTCCACGGCGGTGACCTCGAAGCGCTGCCGGCGGAACGCGATGCACATCGACGCCAGCCAGTCATTGAGCAGCCGCCGCCCGGGGTGCGCCGGACAACGCCAGAACAGGGTGTCGCGTTCGCCCAGCCGGGTGAGCGCGGGTTGCAGGCGCGGCAGCGCCACGCGCAGCGGCAGCGGCAATTCCTGGCCGTCAAGATGCGCGTCGAGCCAGTGGATCGCGAGCTGTCGCGAGCGTGCGCCCGGACCGTCGCCTGCGGGGCCGCGCTCGACATGCACATCGTGCAGATTGGGAAGAAGCGCCGCCGCCGGATGCGCCATTGCCTCGATCACCCAGTCGCGCGCCGCCGTCTGCAGATGGAGCGCCGCAAGGGCGCGTTCGCAGGCCAGACTGGGCACGCTCGCGGGTGACAGCGCCATCCCGCGCAGCAGCAACGATTCCGATACCTCGGCCTCGAGCACGGCCACCAGCGGTGCCAGCCTGCGGGCGAGATGCACCCGCCAGGCCATGGCGCTGAAGAAGGGCGCCCCGCCCTGCAGCGGATCGAGCAGGATCGTCGCCGGTCGCCCCCGACCGAGCGCGCGCAATGCCCGTTCGATGACTGGTCGCTGCAGCGCCAGCGCCGAAACCGCCGCGATGCTGGCGCGGCATCCGTCCGCCCGCAACTGGAGCAGTGCCTCGGCCAGCGGCGCTACCATCCGGGCGACCTCGCGGCACTCCGGCGTGCGCGTTGGCGGCGCGGAGCCATCGAGCAGCGGCCAGGCAACGAGCTGCGGACGCATGGGGTTTCCGGTCATGGGACGGGCCTACGCTAGGCGCCCGCGCGAGCCGGCGCCGACGGTCCGCGCCGGGAGGCGCTGCCCGGCCGACCACCGGCAACTATCCGCTTATGCGGATAAACGGATATAATGGCCGATTCATTCGACCGATCAGGACTCATGGACGACCCCCGCCAGACCCAGCGCACCCGCCATTCAGAGGAAACGATCCGCAAGGCCATCGCCGAGCGCATCCTCATCCTCGACGGCGGCATGGGCACGCGCATCCAGTCCTACAAGCTCGGCGAGGCCGACTACCGCGGCGAGCGCTTCAAGGACTGGGAGTCCGATCTGGCCGGCAACAACGACCTGCTCGTGCTCACCCAGCCCGAGCTGATCAAGGAGGTGCACTGCGCCTACCTGGATGCCGGCGCCGACATCATCGGCACCAACACCTTCAACTGCCAGGTCATCTCGATGGCCGACTACCACATGGAGTCGCTGGCCTACGAGCTGAACGTGGAAGCCGCCCGGCTGGCCTGCGAGGCCGCCGACTCGCGGGCCACCGCCGATCGCCCGCGCTTCGTATCCGGCAACATCGGGCCGACCAACCGCACCGCCTCCATCAGCCCGGACGTCAACGATCCCGGCAAGCGCAACACCAGCTTCATGGAGCTGGTCGAGGCCTATGCCGAGCAGACGCGCGGTCTCATCGACGGCGGCGTCGACCTGCTGCTGATCGAGACCATCTTCGACACGCTCAACGCCAAGGCCGCGATCTTCGCGGCGCACCGCGTGTTCGACGAGTACGGCTTCAAGCTGCCCATCATCATCTCGGGCACCATCACCGACGCCTCCGGGCGAACGCTGTCCGGCCAGGTGGCCGAGGCCTTCTGGAACTCCATCCGCCACGCCGAGCCGCTGGCGGTGGGCTTCAACTGCGCCCTCGGCGGCAAGGACATGCGCCCCTACGTCGAGGAGCTGTCGGGCCTCGCCGACTGCTACATCTCGTGCTATCCGAACGCCGGCCTGCCCAACGCCTTCGGCGAGTACGACGAGCAGCCCGAGGAGACCGCGGCCATCGTCGGCGAGTTCGCCGAGGCGGGGTTCATCAATCTGGTCGGCGGCTGCTGTGGCACCCAGCCCGAGCACATTGCGGCCATTGCCGATCAGGCGGCCAGGCACAAGCCGCGGATTCCGGTCGAGCACGAGCCGATCACGCGTCTGTCCGGTCTCGAGCCGCTGAACCTGACGCCCGAGAAGGGCTTCATCAACGTCGGCGAGCGTACCAACGTCACCGGCAGCGCCAAGTTCCGCAACCTGATCAAGGACGGCGACTACACCACCGCCCTTGATGTCGCGCGCTCGCAGGTCGAGAACGGTGCCGCGGTCATGGACATCAACATGGACGAGGGCATGCTCGACGGCGTTGAGGCCATGCGCACCTTCTGCCAGCTGGTGGCGTCCGAGCCGGATATCTCGCGTGTGCCGATGATGGTCGACTCCTCGAAGTGGGAGGTCATCGAGGCCGGCCTGCAGTGCCTCCAGGGCAAGTGCATCGTCAACTCCATCTCGATGAAGGAGGGCGAGGAGAAGTTCCTGCGCGAGGCCAACCTGTGCCGGCACTACGGTGCGGCCGTCGTGGTCATGGCCTTCGACGAGGATGGTCAGGCCGACAACCTCGAGCGCCGCAAGGAGATCTGCGGCCGGGCGTACAAGCTGCTCACCGAGAAGCTGGACTTCCCGCCCGAGGACATCATCTTCGACCCCAACATCTTCGCCGTCGCCACCGGCATCGAGGAGCACGCCAACTACGGCGTCGACTTCATCGAGGCCTGTCGCTGGATCAAGGAGAACTGCCCGCACGCCCACATCTCGGGCGGCGTGTCGAACATCTCGTTCTCGTTCCGCGGCAACAACAAGGTGCGCGAGGCGATCCACTCGGTGTTCCTCTACCACGCCACCAGGGCGGGCATGGACATGGGCATCGTCAACGCCGGCCAGCTGACCGTCTACGAGGACATCGAGGAGGAGCTCCGCGACGCCATCGAGGACGTCATCCTCAACCGGAAGGACGATCCGCAGGACGCCACCGAGAAGCTCCTGGAGCTCGCCGAGAAGTACAAGGGCGACGCTTCCGAGGCCGACCAGGGCGACCGTCTGGCCTGGCGCGAGAATGATGCGCGCGAGCGCATCAAGCACGCGCTCATCAAGGGCATCGACCAGTACGTCGAAGAGGACACCGAGGAGCTGCGCGCGGAGATCTCGGCCAACGGCGGCAAGCCCATCGAGGTCATCGAGGGCCCGTTGATGGACGGCATGAATGTCGTCGGCGACCTCTTCGGCGCCGGCAAGATGTTCCTGCC